>JAWXCN010000172.1:0-11836 GCA_034408725.1 Candidatus Hydrogenedentota bacterium | reverse complement strand
CCAAGGCGCTCCGCGCGGATTTTAGACGTCGATTGGCCGCGCGCAGCGCCTTGGACTGCGGCGTGTCAGCGCCGCTTTCACTTCGGGGTACTCGAAATCCTCCAGTAAACTTGAAGGCTTCAGGGACACACGAACCGAAGCCAGCGCAATCGCTCTTAATTGCGAAGCGACATTCCCCACGAAATGAAAGCGGCAGCTACCCGCTGCCGCACTCCAAGGCGCTATGCGCGGCGCGTTGGAGCAATCATCGGCAGTGGCGTGTTTCTTGGTTACCTGGGATTTGAGCGTGATTCCCCAGTCGACTGATGCGCCCCGGCATGGCCGAATCTGCTATGCTGGAGCCTATTGGCGCAGTAGGGCTAAAGACAATGAAGTTCGCGTTCCGATGCATGAAGTTACGGGCGGCTGCCATGGGATTATCCGCTTGTATTGCCGCGTTCTCGGCGGAAACCGCACCTGTGGATTTCCACGCCCAAATCCTGCCGATTCTTTCCAAAAACTGCATGAAATGCCACGACCGTCCGACGCTCAAAGGCGGGTTGAGCCTGGAGTCCGCGGACGACGCGCATCAGGGAGGCGATTCTGGCCAGGCCGCATACAAGGCCGGTAAGAGTGCGGAGAGCGCGCTGATATTGCGGGTAACGTCGAATGACCCCGGATTTCGCATGCCGTCCAACGGCGAGCCCCTTGCCACGCAAGATATTGCTTTGTTGGCGGCGTGGATCGATCAGGGCGGGTCGTGGGGTGGAGAATCCATCGGGCCTGCCGCGGCGCCGATTGGCGCGGACCATTGGTCATTCCAGAAGCCGGTGCAAGGGGCGTTGCCGGAGGTGAAAAATGCCGCGTGGGCGCGGAACCCCATCGACACTTTCATACTCGCGAAACTCGAGGAACTTGGGCTTGCACCATCGGCGGAGGCGGACCGTTACGCGCTATTGCGCCGGGCGAGTTTGGATTTGACGGGTCTGCCGCCGGCCCCGGAGGAAATCGACGCGTTCATTACCGATACCGCGCCGGATGCGTATGAGCGGGTGATAGACCGGCTGCTGGCGTCCCCCCACTATGGCGAAGCCCAGGCGATGCGCTGGATGGATGCCGCGCGGTACGCGGACACCAATGGGTTTGAAAAGGATCGTCCGCGATCTATTTGGCCGTATCGCGATTGGGTGATTGCCGCGTTGAATGCGAACATTCCCTACGATCAATTTGTGATCAAACAGTTGGCCGGTGACTTACTCCCGGATGCCTCGGTCGAGGATAACATCGCGACGGGGTTCCATCGCAACACGATGCTGAACGAAGAGGGTGGAATCGATGTCGAGGAATACCGCTACGAGGCGGTGGTGGACCGCACGAATACGACGGGCCAGGTGTTTCTGGGGCTGACGTTCGGCTGCGCGCAATGCCACACGCACAAGTACGATCCGATTTCGCACGATGAATATTTTCAGTTGTACGCGTTCTTGAACGACACCGACGACGTCGATATCGAAGTGCCGGATGAGCACATCGCGCGGAAGCGCGAAAAGGCACAGGCGGAGATCGACGCGCTGATTGCGGACCTGCCGAACCGCTTTCCCGTGGCCGAGCCACAAACGGAAACCGCAATGGTCGTTCCGGCAATCGTCGAATCCTCAGGCGGCGCGACGCTGGCCGTGGATGCGAACGGTGTAATCGCGGCGAGCGGTAGCGCGCCAGAAACGGATTCGTATCGCATCGAGATCGCGTTGACCGGCGGGCCGGTGACGGGGCTGCGGATCGATACTTCGCCGAATCCAGGTGATGCGGGCGCGGGCCGGTCTTCGATGGGCAATTTCGTGATCACCGAGGCGTGGGCGACTGCGAACTTCGGCGATGCTGATGCCAAGCCGGTAAAATTTGCGCGCGCGGAATCGGACGTGGCGTATGGCGGCTTCGAGGCGGAGAAGGCCATCGACGATAACAACGCGACCGGTTGGGCGGTGGATGCGGCGGGCGTGGACAAGGCCGCGCCGCATACGCTGACGCTGTGGCTTGAAGAACCGCTGACGTTCGCCGCGCCTGGCAAAGTGGTGTTGACGCTGCACCAGCAGTATGGCCGCGCGCACACGCTGTCACGGTTCAAGGTGTCAACGGTGCGGCAGGGTTATCCTCCGTCAGACGAACCGGATGATGTGCGGCGCGCGAAGTTCATGGAACAGAAATTCGCCGAGTGGCAGGCGGAGGTGACTCCGAAAGCGCGCAAATGGACCGTGCTCGATCCGGTGGAATTCACTTCCGAATTTCATTCGTCGTTCCGCATCCTCGAAGACAAATCGATCCTAGCGCATGGAGACAATCCCAACACCGATATTTACACCGCGAAATTCCGTACTGACCTAAAAAATATCACCGCGATTCGCATCGAAGTGTTGCCGGACGCGAGTCTGCCAAACAATGGTCCGGGCCGCGGCGTGATCATGAGCGAAGGTGGCGACTTTCTGCTAAGCGAAGTCCGTGGGAGCACTGCGCCCTGGTTGACACCGGACGCTTTGCAGGACATTGCGCTCCAGAATCCCACCGTTGACTACATGCAGGCGGGACGCACACCGGAGGAAACGCTCGACGGAAAACGCGATACCGGCTGGGCCATCAAAGGCGCCGCGGGCAAACCGCACGCGATTGTCTATCAATTCGCGGAGCCAATCACGCACGACGGTGGAACCTTGTTGCAACTGGTCCTCGAACAGTTCTACGTACACAACCATACGATTGGACGCTTCCGCGTTTCAGCCACCAGCGATCCCTTGCCAGTCGTTGCATCCGGCGTCCCCGCCGACATCGAATCGATTCTTGGGCAGGCCGGCGAAGCGCGGGAGGGCGCGCGTCCTCGCGCGCCGGAAGACGACGCAAAACTCGTTGCCCATTACCTCTCCGTCGCGCCCGAACTCGCGGATGCGCACAAACAGATCGCGGACCTGCACAACGCCATGCCGAAATTTGTAACAACGCAAGTCCTCGAAGAACGCATGGCGCCCCGCGTAACGCACGTCTACCATCGCGGCGAGTTTTTGAGTCCCGAACATTCCGTGACCGCAGGCGTGCTCGTGGTGTTGCCGCCCGTGCAAGAGGGCGCGGCGCTGAACCGGCTTACAATGGCGCGGTGGATCATGTCGGACGAGAATCCACTGACCGCGCGCGTAGCCGTGAACCGGTTATGGCAGACGTATTTTGGGCGCGGCATCGTGGCGTCAGCCGAAGATTTCGGCGCGCGCGGCGAGAAACCGACGCACCCGGAATTGCTGGATTGGCTCGCGGTCGAGTTCATGCGGCGCGGGTGGGACCTGAAAGAAATGACGCGGATGATGGTGACGTCCGCGACGTATCGGCAGAGCGCAACGGTCACGCCGGAACTGCTCGCGGCGGACCCGAGCAATGAATGGCTTGCGCGCGCGCCGCGGTACCGCGTTGAAGCGGAGTTCGTGCGCGATATCGCGTTGTCCGCAAGCGGACTGTTGAGCGCAAAGATCGGCGGGCCGAGCGTGAAACCGCCGTTGCCTGACGGCGCGTTGTCGATGGTGTATCCGGGTGAAGGCTGGACCGTCGCGGAAGGCGAAGACCGGTATCGTCGCGGCATGTATGTGTATTGGAAACGGACCCTGCCGTATCCCGCCGCGAACGTGTTCGACGCGCCTGCGCGCGACGTGGCGACGGTAACGCGGACGAGATCGAGCACTCCGTTGCAGGCGTTGACGTTGATGAATGACCCCGTGTTTGTTGAGGCGGCAGATGCGTTCGCCAAGCGCGTGCTGGCGCACGAAGGAGATGACGCCGCGCGCATTCGATACGCTTTTCTGCTCTGCGTGTCGCGTCCGCCGGATGCGGAGGAGCTGAGCCGGATTAAACGGTTTTTGGATGAACAACGCGCAGGAAAAGTGAAGGCGGCGGACAGCGCGGAACTGGCGTTGGTAGTGGACGGTGTGGACAACGTGGACGATGTGGACAAAGCCGCATGGACGGTGTTGTGCAGGGCGCTGTTGAATCTGGATGAGACGATTACGAAGGGCTGATGGGAATGGATATGAGCGTCAAAGTTGGCTCCGAACCGAAGATTTTGCCCTTCGAAGTTGTAACAATGGTGTTCTTTTCTATCTTGACCGTCATGTTCTATTTTCTCGCATATCATGTGTGGATCGTGCCGACTCCATTCAGATTGATATTCGTATTGATGTATTTACTCGTGTGGGGCCATATCGGGGCGATGGCCGGGCGCCACGGGCATCGAGGTATTTTTTGCGTGTTGGGCGGCACTCTATCGTGTTTTGTCGGGGGAATAATTTTTGGCGCTATCGCTTCGCGACAGATGGAATATGTGGGTGTGGCAGCGGCAGAAAACCTGTTTGGACTAGTTTGGTTAATTATCCTGTTAGCGTTGGCTCCTTTAATTGGCGCCGGAACTGGTTCGTGGGTCTGGGTGATGTGGTTGAGGTATTGCGAGAAACGAGAAAATAGGCAATTCAGAAATGCAATTAACTGAACGTTCGAATAATCTCCGCGCCACCACGCGCCGCCAATTCTTCCGCGACTGCGGAGTTGGCGTGGGGAAGATCGCGTTGGCGTCGTTGATGTGCGGGGGTGCTTCCGCGTCGGTGAATCCATTGGCGGTGAAGCAGCCACACTTTGCGGCGAAGGCGAAGCGCGTTATCTATTTGTTCATGGCGGGCGCGCCAAGCCAGCTAGATTTGTTTGATTACAAACCCACGCTGGTGAAATACGACGGGCAACCCATTCCCCCGGACATTGTGAAAGACCAGCGATACGCATTCATTCAGCGCGATGCGGGGTTGTTGGCGTCGCGGTTCAAATTCGCGAAACACGGTCAGTCCGGCGCGGAACTGTCGGAGATACTACCCCACCTCGCGGGCGTCGCGGACGACATTTGCCTCATCAAATCGATGCACACGAGCCAGTTCAATCACGCGCCCGCGCAGATTCTGATGAACACCGGATCGCCACAATTGGGCAGGCCGAGCATGGGGTCGTGGGTCGCGTATGGGCTAGGCAACGAGGCGAGCGATCTGCCCGGGTTTGTGGTGTTGAGCACGGGTGAAGGCGTCAGCGGTGGCGTGCATTGCTGGGGGTGCGGGTTCATGCCGACGGTGTATCAAGGCGTGCCGTTCCGCAGCCAAGGCGACGCGATTTTGAACGTCGCCAACCCGGAAGGCATCGACGAGAAAACCCAACGCGATTCGCTCGACCTCATCAACGATTTGAACCGGCGCCGGCTCGAATCTATTGGCGATCCCGAAATCGAGACGCGGATCAGCAACTATGAACTGGCGTATCGCATGCAATCCAGCGCGCCCGAGCTGATGGACATTTCCAAGGAATCGCCCGATACTCTTGCGATGTACGGCGCGGAACCGGGCAAGGCGTCATTTGCGAACAACTGCCTGCTTGCGCGGCGGTTGCTCGAACGCGGCGTCCGGTTTGTGAATGTGTACCACGGCGGTTGGGACCATCACAGCGACGTCGCCGGCGGGCTGCGGGGACAATGTGGCGCGACCGATCAGGGGAGCGCGGCGCTGTTGAAAGACCTGAAACAACGCGGCATGCTCGAAGATACGCTCGTCATCTGGGGCGGCGAGTTTGGCCGGACGCCGATGGTGGAATCCAGCGCGGCGCTGGGGCGCAGCATGGGCCGCGATCACCATCCGCAAGCGTTCACGATGTGGCTTGCGGGCGCGGGCGTGAAGACCGGCCAGACCATCGGCGCAACGGATGACCTCGGTTTCCATATCGCCGAACGTCCGATACACGTACACGATTTGCAGGCAACCATTCTGCATCTGCTCGGCATGGAGCACACGGAATTAACGTATCGGTTCAAGGGCCGCGATTTCAGATTGACCGACGTATCGGGAACCATTGTGAACGAGATTCTGGCGTAAGGGACGAGAGGGGAATTTGCGGGGACGTAGAGGGGAGGAGACCTTCGGTCGGCGGTGTGGCGCGGTCGGGAGACCGGCCACAACCGGGGGCAAAGCAGAGCTTTTCAAGAGCGCGTTACGAAATAGAAATTTCGTAACGAGATACTTTATCAGGGTTTGTATGCTCAGTGAATCTATCGCCACACCACTTCGCGCGGTGCTCGCCTATTGCGACCATAGCCGCGCGCAGGAGCATGTCGAAGGCTACTTCTACGACCTTCAGGGATATACGCTGATGCTGTTGGCGGAGCACGGACCGGGTATCGGTGCGATTGTCGAGATCGGCAGTTTCAAAGGGAAGTCCACGTGTTGGCTTGCGAAGGGCGCGAAAGCTGCCCGGCGCGAGAAGGTATTTGCAATCGATCATTTTACGGGCTCGCCCGAGCATCAGAAAGGCATGCCGATCGAGGACGCCGATGTCGCGGCGTCCGGCAGCACGTTTGACGTGTTTCAGCGGAACATTGCGTCCATGGGCGTTTCTGATTATGTCGTGCCCATTGTCGCGAGTTCGGAAGAAGCGGCAAAGGCGTGGGAAAAGCCCATACGGTTATTGTTCATCGATGCGGACCACTCATACGAAGCCTCCAAACTGGATTTCGATCTGTGGTCGCCGTTTGTCGTGCAGGGCGGGTTGATCGCTTTACACGATATTGGCGAATGGCCGGGCGTGACGGAATTTTATGAGAACGAAGTGAAGGGCAATGGGAACTACCGGGAGCTGATCAACGTCATGGGATTGGCCGTGGTGGAGAGAAATGGCGAGTAGCGAGTTGGGAGTAGCGGATTACGATGACGAGCACGAGCACGAAAATACGCGCTCTAGGGACTGTCACCGGCAACCCGTTTTGGTTGCCGGTAGTTTTATATGGATTATGGCTGCCGTTGCGCGTGCGCTCAGCGTGTGGCAACATCCCCCTTCAAAGGGGGACTTCAATGCGAGGAATGTAAAGTGGGTTTGAGTAGAGATGCCGTTTGATTTAAACCGTTGAAGACTCACTCTTAAGTCCCCCTTTGAAGGGGGATTTAAGGGGATGTCGATACGGTATCCAACTGCGTGCCCAATTTCGGAGTAGGAACCGCAATTCTGTGACGGTCGATCTTCGATCCTCCTACGCCCTCTCAAGCGGCAGGGCTACGAAGGACAAGTTACGATTACGAGTGGCAGCACACATACGAATGACGACGCGGGTGCCATTCGCGTCGGCACCGCGGGTTGGTCATACGAAGACTGGAAGGGCGTTGTCTATCCCGTCGGAATGCCGCGGTCGCTGCATCCGCTCGAATATCTTGCGGGCTTCTTCGACACCGTCGAAGTAAATTCTTCGTTTTACCGTCCTCCGAATCCTTCGCATGCCGCCACGTGGGTGCGCAAGGCCTCCGTGAACCCGCGGTTCATGTTCACCTTCAAATTATGGGAGCGGTTTACGCACCAGCGGGAAACGTGGGCGACTCCCGCGGAAATTCAACAGTATGCTGATGGCATCGCGCCAATTGTCGACGCGGGCAAACTCGGCGCGGTGCTGGTGCAATTCCCTTGGAGCTTCAAACGCACGCCGAAGAACCGGCAGTGGCTTGCGCAAGTGCTGGACACTTTCTCGGCATATCCACTCGCGCTTGAGATTCGGCATGCGTCGTGGAATACGCCGGAGGTGTTTGAACAGCTTGCCGAGCGCCGCGTCGCATTCTGCAACATAGACCAACCGCTGTTTCACCACTCACTCGGCCACACGGACTATGTCACCGCGCGAGTGGGCTATGTGCGGTTGCACGGACGCAACGCGAAAGACTGGTTTCGCGAAGGCGCGCATCGCGACGACCGGTACAATTATCTGTACAGCAGGGAAGAGTTGGCGGAATGGTTGGCCATTGTCGAGCGCATGAAGAAACGCGCCCGCGCGGTGTACGTCATCACCAACAACCATTTCGCCGGACAGGCAGTGGTGAATGCGTTTGAATTGAAGAGTGGGCTTGGGCAGGCAGTGGGGGAGATGCCAGCTAGTTTGATTGTCAAGTATCCGCGGTTGACCGATCTAAAATCGATTGGAACTAGCTAGCATCCAAATGGGAGGTTTCGCATTGTTCCCATATGTCCTATAAGTCCTATAGAATTTTAATTCTCAGCGGCCTCTACTGTTTGCGCGATCAGCGTTGCGATGGTCATAGGGCCCACGCCGCCGGGGACGGGCGTATACGCGCTCACCCGGTCGATCACCGCCAATATTTCGACATCGCCCACGCCGGGTGGATGATAACCCGCGTCAATTACCACTGCGCCATCCTTGATCCACGTCCCCTTCACAAACTCCGGAATACCCACCGCTCCGACAACGACGTCCGCGCCCTTCACGATCTCTTCCAACCCCTGCGTGCGCGAGTGGCAGATGGTGACCGTCGCGTCGGCGTTGAGCAACATAAACGCCATCGGTTTGCCGAGAATAGGACTGCGGCCAATCACGACGGCATGCTTACCAGAAAGCGGTATCTTGTAATGTGCGAGCAGCCGCATGATGCCCACCGGCGTGGCGGAACCGTAGGCCGGTTCCTTCATCGCCATGCGCCCGAATCCGAGACACGTCACGCCGTCAACATCTTTTTCAATCGCGATGCGATCAAAGCATGCGCGCTCATCGATGTGTTTGGGCACGGGATGCTGCAACAGAATTCCGTTTACGTGTGGTTCGGCATTTAGCGCGTCGATTTCCGCGAGTAATTGATCGGTTGTGGTTTCTTCCGGCAACGTAACTTTCCGCGATTCCATGCCAACGCGGATGCACGCATTCCCTTTCATGCGCACGTAGGTTGCGGAGGCGGGGTCCGCGCCGACGAGGATTGTTGCGAGGATCGGCGCATTGCCCCGTTTGGCCTTTATCGTCGCAACGCGCGCTGACAGGTCAGCTTCCATTTGTTTGGCAAGGGCCTTGCCATCCAGCACGACTGCACTCATCGTCACCTTTTATCCTCGCTACCGTGGTATGAGTTGAAACACATTCACACGCAAGAGTTGCTGCACGCCAACGATTGCGAACTCCGTGTTCAAATAGTCCACAAACGCATTTTCCGGATAAGGGTCGGTGCAGATGTACCACACTACATCGGGCCGGCGGCTGCGTACCAACTGACGCATCGATTCGATGTGTTCCGCGCGTCCCGCCACGAGTTCGGAGCGGAGCGCGGAACCTTGCCTTTGGAGATAATAGTCAAAGGTGAATGGCAGGTTCGAATAAGTAACAAGCAGCGCGTTTGGCGCGGCGTGTTCCTGCGCGCGGACAAACGCGACAGCTTCGCGGAGTTGGTCTTTGTGCGGGGCGGTGTAATAGGCGGAGGTGAGAAGCCTCGCCATCGCCGCGATAACGAGCAATACGCCGACGGCGACCCGCCCCAAATTCGGAAATGGCACGCTGAGTAGGCCTCGCGCGGCCAGCAGATATATTGCCGGCAATGTAATGGACAAATTCCGGTGCGTATACACCGAAGCTGAAAACGTGGACTTGACGTATGCGAATAGAAATGGCGCGAATAGCCAAACTGCGATGACCGCGGCGAACGCGATCTGCTTGCGGCGCGTCGGAGGATCGCCTGCGCGAATGTCGAGGAGAGCTCGCAACATCGCAATGATCAATGCGACGAGAACAAATCCTGCTATAACGTCGGCTACGCGCGTGTCCATCTGTCCATGGCTAAAGAGTCCTTTTATGAATTCATAAAACGAGACAACAATATTCGCACCCGGCTTGGGATTCTGCGGACCAACCTCCTGGCGCCGGAATTGCCAGAGCATCGTGGGCAGCCAGGGCGCAAAAGCAATGGCGCTGAGCAGGTAGAAACTCCCAGCCCGCGCCAGACCTGAGAAGTTTCGCGCGCACAATAGAAAACTTACGATGCCCTGGAGAAACACGAAGAAGAGTCCAAAGTAATGCAGATAGGCGCAGGCCACGTTTGCGGTAAAACAGCCTATGAGCACAAGCAAGGGCGCGGAACGCTTTTCGGTCCATGCTTCGATGATCCAGGTCCATGCGACGGATGAAGCGATGACCGAAAGAATCAGCAGCGAATAAGGACGCGATTCCTGCGCGTAGTATATGGGAAAAACTGAAAGTGACAGAATTCCCGCGGCTACGAGACCTTCTCGTTCGGAAAATAGCCGCGCCCCGAGTATGTATATCATAGGGACTGCGAGCACGCCAGCAATGGCCGACGGCAGACGCAGAATCCATTCAGCATCACCGAACAGTGACATGATTCCGTTGAGCAAAAGCCTATAGCCGGGGGGATAGAAGTTCCATGCGCGATCACCTTGCCACAGGCCTGCGAATGTGGAGTACGACGCGGAGTGCCAACTGCACACTTCTTCAAACCAGAGGGACTGTCCGCCGAGCGCGTATGCGCGAAGAAACGCGCCGATAAGTGTGAGGAAACATACCGCAATTGTGAAAGGGCCGCGAGACCGCGGGAGTGCTGCAAATACAGACACGTTGTCAGATCGGTGTTGCGACTTTGCCCGGGGACTCCTCAAGGCTCCCGGTCACGACACAGTCCCGGCCCGCATGTTTCGCCTGGTACAGCAATTCGTCCGCATATTTGAACACGGAATCCACGTGCGCGGTAAAGCCGGGAGGCGCCCACGCTCCTCCGATGCTGACTGTGACATTGATTTCACCACCATCCGTTTTGATTGGCGCCGCCGCAATCGCCGCGCGAATCCGTTCGCCCACTGCATCCATTTCATTTTGTGGCGGGCCCGGCGCGATGACGACAAATTCCTCCCCGCCATACCGCCCGGTCGCGTCGTAAGGGCGGCACTGTTCCCGCAGGCGCTTGGCGACCTCGACCAGGACTTGGTCTCCGGCCGCATGCCCGTGGGTATCGTTGACTTGTTTGAAATGGTCCACGTCGAGCATGTAGACGGCTACGGAGGTAGCGGCGCGAGCGGCGCGCGCAAGTTCCTCGGAAAGCCGTTGGACGATTGCGCTGCGATTGAAAACCTGGGTCAGAAAATCGGTCTGTGCGAGGCGGACCAGTTCCGCATTGGCCTTTTTAAGTTCCTCGTGAAGCCTCACGATGCGCTCTCCAGCACCGATCCGCGAACGCAGCTCAGATGCGTTATAGGGCTTCACCAGATAATCGTCCGCGCCCGCGTCCAGCGCCATGACAATGTCGTCCGTCTCGCTTTTGGCGGTCAGGAGAATGAGATACGTGAACGATGCGTCGTCGCGATCACGCACGTTCCGGCACACCTGCACGCCGTCCATTTCCGGCATCATCCAGTCCAGTAGGGCGAGCCGTGGCGCGTCACGCCGTTGCAGGTGTTCCCAAGCTTCCGCGCCGTTTTGGGTGACAATGACGGTGTGGCCCCATTTGCGCAAGTAGGCTTCCAGAATACGGCGTGAAACCGCATCATCCTCTGCGATCAGAATCTGCAACCTCGTGTCTCCCCGCGAATCCAGACCGGTACCGTGACTTGTCGCGGGATTGTACCTTGCGTTGCGGCTGTACACAATTCGGGCCGCGCGCCGTTACGCAATGATCGGTAGTGTTGCAAACTTTTGTTTCAGGATAGTTTCCGGGTTGACGTCGAACCAATGTTGAAGCACCGAGGCGTATACATTGCGAAAATCGACGTTGAACTTCAGATCGCCGTTATCGAGATCGGTAAGGCTTGGCCGTTCACCGTGGACGCCGGCCTTGACGCCTTTGCCAATGATGAACATCGGCGCCGCCGTGCCGTGATCCGTTCCGCCGCTCGCGTTTTGCTGGACACGCCGTCCAAATTCCGAGAAGACCAAGGTGAGGACGCGGTCCGCGTTTCCGTCTTGCTCGAGGGTTTGTTGGAATTTCGCGATGGACTCCGAGAACCGCAGCAGCAGGGTGTCGTGCGATGTGAGTTGGTT
>JAWXCN010000171.1:0-20193 GCA_034408725.1 Candidatus Hydrogenedentota bacterium | reverse complement strand
GGCCACACCGGCGGCGCGCGATTATTTTCGGGACTGTTTAGCTTTGGATATCTTAAATGTACCGGTGCTCTCGCCTACGATCAATGGGTTGCTCTTCGAGCGAATGCGAATCGTGTAGCCGTTGCCGGTGGGCGTGTTGAGCGGAACGTCCCAGCCCAATTTGCCGTCGTTCTTTGTGGTTTTAACCTTGTTTACGAATGCGCCTTTACGCCACAACTCGATGATGATTTTTTCTCCAACTTCGCCCGTGGTGGACCATTTGATTTTGATATTGTCCGAGCCGGGGACGTAATCCGTTCCAGTTTTTGGACGAACAACCGAAATCGTGCCTGGCGCATCGGCGTCCGCAACTGAAATTTCGATCGTTTCGGCTTGTTGCGTGTCGCCATCCGTTGCGGTGAACGTCACGCTATAGGGAGAATTGTCCGCAGCGGCATAGTCTGGAATCCAATTGAATGCGATAGTCCCGTTTTGTACAGTGATGACGGCCGCGCCAAGTGGCAGATTGCTGGCGACGATGTCGAGCGCGCCATCGGGATCAGAACCCGTGACGTTAAACGCCAGCAATTCGCCTTCGACGGCAGACTTGTTTCCGATGGGATCGAGCGTGACAGGCAGATTGACGTTATTGATCGTAATCACGCAGGAATCGACGTCCGAATCAACGCCATCGCTCGCAGTGAATCCAACGGTGTACGGAGAACCGTTGGATGCGTCATGGGCCGTTTGCCAGGAAAACGTACCGGCGCCATTACCGCCGTCAGTGAAGGTCCCGCCGGCGGGAAGATTCGTAGCGGCGAGCGTAACCGGATTGCCATCCGGATCGGTCGCGGTGACAACGAACTCGATAAGCTCATTTTCTGTTGCGGTGATGTTGAGAATGTTGGCGAGGACCGGCTTGCGATTCACGGGTTCGACAGTGACGGAGAACGAGACCTGGTGGGTCAATGCCGAATCCAGGGCATCCACCGCGGTGATGGTTATGCCGGAATGAAGGCCAGCATCTTCGTAGTTGGTTTGCCAGACGAAGGTGCCCGTGCCGTTACCATTATCTGCAAACGTCGCGCCTTGCGGAAGATTTGATGCGCTGAGGCCGGGCGTCGGTCCATCCGGATCGACCGCGGACACATTGACCTGCAGGATTTCATTCTCGTCGACTGTCTTGTCGGTGATAGAACCCACAACAGGCGCGCGGTTCACGTCATTCACGGCGATGGAGAACGTATCGCTATCGGTCAGAACGGGAGTACCGCCGTCAGACGCAGTGACGGATATATTGGCGTAGACCCCGGCCTTAGAGTAATTCGGCGTCCAGGCAAATGTCGCGGTGCCGTTGCCGTGATTGACGAATGTCGCGCCGGTGGGCAGGTTCGAGGCGTTCAGCGATGGAGATGTGCCGTCCGGATCGCTGGCGTTAACGGTAAACTGGAGCAAGGCGTTTTCATCGACTGTTTTGTTTGGAATGTCTACGAGTACCGGCGGTCGATTGACGTTGTTTACGGTAATCGTGACCGTTTCGGAATCGGTGAGCGGCGGAGCGCCAGTGTCGGTTGCGGTAAACGTGACGGAGTGCGGGCCGGCATCAGTGAAATCCGGCGTCCAGGAGAACGAAGCAGTGCCGTCGCCATTGTTGTTGACGGACGCGCCCGCGGGCAGGTTTGTTGCCGATAGCGTGGGGGTCGTGCCGTCGGTATCCGACGCGGAGATCAAGAATTGCAACAGCGCGTTTTCATTGACTGATTTGTTGCCGATCGCGGCAAGGACCGGCGGGGGGTTCACATTGCCGACAGTTACGGCGATCACTTCGGTGTCGGTCCATGTGGCGTCATTGGCGTCGCGGGCGGCGAATGTTACGTTGGCAAGCGTGCCCTGATCTTCGTAGTCCGTTTGCCACAAAAATGTCGCTGTGCCGTTTCCGTGATTGGTGAGGGTTGCGGTCGCTGGGCCGTTGGACATCGAGAATGTTGGCGGCGCGCCATCGGTGTCTGTTCCCGATACTATAAATTGAAGCGACTGGCCCTCGTTGACGTTCTTGTTGCCTATTGGCGCGAGAACGGGCCGGTTGTTCGCGCTATACGTTGCGGTGTAGGTCGTGTCGGTGTCCGGAATATGGATGTTGTGCGCGGAGAGACCGCTGTCGGACCAGGATGCAAACGAATATTTTATGTCGCCTTGAATCTGAGGCGTTCCCGCGGTGATGGTTGTGATGTCGTTGATGATTGCAGTCCTGCTCCACGGCGAAGGGTTGCTCGCCGCGTAAATCGAGGTCTGGAGTCCCGGAGGTTGTGTTGCGAGGGAAATAGTGACTGTTTCCGGTTCGAGCAACACGGAATCCGTGTCTGAAAGCCCAGAGGCTTCAGGCTCGGTTGTGGTAAGCCGTATACGAAGATACGTGGGCCATTCGTGTTCGACGGCGGTAAAGGTCCCCGTGGATTCGCCGAAGATGGTGTTGATTGTATGCTCGTGGCAATCTTCGAGTGCGGGCGTTGCGCAATGCAGCAGAATTAATTCCCACATGAATGTTTCGGGGTCCATCGCGCCGGAATCGGGATCATTGCCTTCACCGTCAAAGTCAATAACATCGCCGACGCGCCAGGTCAACGACGAGAGCGGTTCGAGGATTGTGGCGACGGGCGGGCCGTTGTCCACTGCGATAAGGATGGTGTCAATGTCGAAAAGACCTTCGAGATCAGTGACCTTCAGGCTGACGGGATAATTGCCGATGGAAGGGAATGAGATGGCGGGTTCGATGTCCGTTGAATCGGAGAAATCGCCGTCGTTGTCGAAGTCCCACTCGAAAGTTATGACATCCCCAGGGTCGTCATCGTGCGACTGCGCGCCGCTAAACTGGACCGTCAACGGGGACGGACCGCTCGTCAGATCGGATTCCACGGCCGCGACGGGCGGATGGTTGGTTTGAAAATACTGAATGCGCCTGACCGCGCCGGCACTGATATCGATATAGAATAAATCGCCGTTGGGGCCAACCTGAAGATCGACGGGGTGGACCTCCGAATCTGCGAAGGTGATAACGTTGTTGGGATCGGGGTTTCCGTTGACATCCGGCAACATCGCTTTGATGGTGGCTTTGGAATAGTCTCCCCAAAACAGCGCGCCTTCATATTCGGCCGGATATTCGCCGCCCATGTACACGGCGGCGCCGGTGGCCGAACTGCCGTTGTTATGTTGATAGGCGTAGAACGGAGCTGTCACGGAGCCATCGTTGTATAGGGCCGTGCAGATCGGCAAATTCGCGCCCGAGTATCCCGGCTGCGGGCCGGGACCTTCGTAGCACGGCCATCCGAAATTGGGAATGGGTCCGATTAGCGGAGTTTCGACGCGGTTGATCTCTTCCCACGAATTCCAGCCGACATCACAAACGAATACGTCTCCCGTTACGGGATGAATTGTGAACCGGAAAGGATTGCGGAACCCATAGGCGAGCATGCGATCGTCGGCGGGATTACCACCAATAAGCGGATTGTCCGGCATTGCTTCGCCGGTATCCGGATTAATGCGAATCAATGCGCCGTTGAATTGAAGCGCGTCGCCGGTGGTGCGGAAATCCTGGCTGCGCAGCGCGCCGCCCTCGAGTGCGGGGTCGTTGCAACCGCAGGGTCCGGCGGGGCTGTTGTCAGAGTTATAGGGTTCATCCTGGCCCCAATCGAGAAAGCTGAAACTCGCGCCGTCGCCATAGGTCATGTACAACGAGCCGTCCGGCCCAAAGTGCAAGTCACCCATGGAATGACTGGGATAGACCGCGCACCATCCCTCAAGGATGACGAGCTCGTTGCCCACTTTCTGGTTTGTGGCGGGGTTGATCTGAATCCGGGACAGACGGCCGCCCGGCTTTCCGCGCATGGTGTATGACACGTAGAGATAGGGGCGGACCGGGAATTCGGGATCAACCGCCATCCCGAGTAATCCGTGATCATGAAACGTCCAGACGGGAGCGCCAAACTCGTGCACTATAGTAAACGTGGAATCATTTACGCTGTCGAAAGCCAGCACACGTCCATATTTTTCGGCGACAAAATAGCGTCCGTCCGGTGCGAAACGAATCGCCGTAGGCAGGTAAGAGCCTTGATAGATAGTAGACTCCTGAAAGCCTGGCGGGTACGGGTTGTGCGCACGTAGGCCTTCGAGGATGGGCATGGAGAGTGATAATCCAGCGGTCAGGGCGTAACTGGACGAGGCATAAAAGATTATGCCACAAATGGTTAGGGCACTTGACCCTATATGTCGATTATAACGCGACATTTGACCCCGCGATTTTCGATTTGGGAGCCGTCACGTCCCATGACAGGAATAACATCAAGGACCGTGCCAGCAAATGTCGCATTTTATAAATCGTCACCCTGCACCTGTTTATAGCGAATGAGAATCGTGAAGCACGAAAAACAACCGTCATTATTGCGTAGTATTAGTCAGTTTTGACAAATAAATGGTCAAAAAACGAATACTGCGAATACGTCAAGACTTTGGAAATTACCCCGCACCGTTAATACTTTACATCCCAGACACCGTTACTGTAAAGAACAGGTTTGTTTGCCAGAGTGTTCCCGCATCCGTACCATTGTCCGATGAAGGAGTCATTGATGACTGTGCTCTCTCCAGAAGCCGCAATGGCAAAGCGAAAGCAGTTGGTCGGCGATGGGTTTTGCATCGTGCCCGGCGTGCTGCACGGATCGCTGTTGGAACGGTGGGTAGCGTATAGCGACGCCGTGTTGGATCGCGTGCCGTTGAATCCTGATACGAAGTATCAGGGCAGTGATTTCCACGTCAATTCGCGGCGGCGGTACGAGCGGGACGACTTGCATCGGCCTGACCAGGGGTTGTGGTCGCCGCTGGTGGACGAATTGGTGGATTTATCGGCGGCCCGCGAGGCGTATCGCTTGCTCGGCTTTGAGGGCGCAGAAGCCGATGATACGGTTTTAATCCTCAGCAAGCCGGCGCACGGCCCCGCACTGTATTGGCACCAGGATTTTATGGAGTGGGACCATCCCAAAGCGGGACTTCCGTGGCCGACGCGGGTTTTTCTGTCCTACTACCTTGTCGATACAACGGTCGAGAATGGGTGTCTGCGCGCGATTCCCGGCAGCCATCGGTGCCGTCTACCCTTGCACGATATCTTGCCGCCGGCGCATGGCCCTGAAATCCAGGCGCTGGAAACGTCGCACCCCGTATTCGCGGACCATCCCGAAGCGATTGATCTCCCGGTCAAAGCGGGTGACCTCGTGATCAATGATGCGCGGCTGTTGCACGCGGCGCATGCCAACACAACGGATCACCGGAGAACGTTACTGCTGCAATGGCATGGCGTCTTTCCATGGCCGAGCGTGCCCAGTTGGTGGGAAGGCGCAATTCCGGAGTGCATCGAACGCGCGGAGGAGTTCGGCGAGTATCCGATGACCCGCGTTCCGGGAAAGTATCTTGGCGCGGAAGGACGAGTGTCGTGACCAAATACAGGCGGATGTTCCGTCCGGCAACGTTTCCATTGCTAGTCCATGCTTTGGTGGCCTATTCGCCGCGCTTTGTGCGGTGAATATTGCCTTGCGGTGAAAATGAGTTATAATGTCCGCAGGAGATGCGGAGAATGTATATCCATGAACTTATGGACTGGCCCCGGTTTCAGTGGAACCGAGAAAGTCTAGCCGAACCTCTGGCCGCTGTCCGCCACCGTCAGGGCCGGTTGATCGGCCGCATGGAAGCGCTTGGATTCAACTTGCGCCAAGAAGCCCTATTGCAAACGCTCACTGCCGACGTACTCAAGAGCAGCGAGATCGAAGGAGAACTGCTTGACGCGGAACAGGTTCGGTCGTCGATTGCGCGTCGTCTCGGGATAGATATCGGTGCTCTTAAGCCGATGGATCGCGACGTCGAGGGCGTCGTTGAGATGATGCTTGACGCCACGCGCCACTATGACCACCCGCTCACCGCCGAAAGATTTTTTGCTTGGCATGCGTCCCTGTTTCCCACCGGGCGCAGTGGCATGACGAAGATTCGGGCAGGGGTCTGGCGTGACGACAACACAGGACCGATGCAGGTCATTTCCGGCCCAGTCGGAAAGGAGCATATCCATTTCGAAGCGCCGAAGGCGCAACGACTCGACGCTGAAATGAGCGTATTCCTGCACTGGTTCGAGAAAGGTGCTGGCATTGATCCCGTGTTGAAAGCCGGGCTGGCCCATCTCTGGTTTGTAACCATTCACCCGTTCGACGACGGCAACGGCCGCATAGCGCGCGCCATCGCCGACATGGCCCTCGCGCGGTCGGAAAATAGCCCGCAGCGATTTTACAGCATGTCGGCGCAGATCCGGCAGGAGCGGAACGCCTATTACGATATTCTGGAGCGGACGCAGACGGGAACTATGGACATCTCGTTATGGATGGACTGGTTCGTCGGATGCTTAGGCCGCGCCATTGATGAAGCACAAACCGCGCTCAGCGCCGTCCTCGCCAAGGCGCGCTTTTGGCAGCGCATTCAAAGCGTGCAGCTTAATGACCGTCAGCGCCTGGTGCTCAATCGCCTGCTTGACGGCTTCGAGGGAAAACTCACCACATCTAAATACGCCAAGCTCGCCAAGTGCTCCCAGGACACAGCGCTCCGGGACATTCTGCTGCTCGTCGAACGCGCCATTCTCGTTCGCAACCCGGAAGGCGGACGCAGCGCCAGCTACGCGCTCGCGCAATTGAATAAAACGTGGAACTGATGAGCTGAGCAAAATAGGGGAGCCACCTAATTTGCCACTGCAATTCCGGAGAATGATTTCCTGGATTTGATCGGTTTCTTGCTGCATGCTGAAGGCCCTGGTACGAATTTAACTTCACGACAGGGAGAACACAAATGAAATTGCTGTATCTTACCGCGATCTGCTCTGGTCTGTTCGCATGTGCAGACGAATCACCGATTCGGCTACTTGTTATCACTGGCAGTCACGGCTTTGACCCGCGGTTCTACGGGCTCTTCGAGGGACTCAACGAGATTGAGTGGGACAAGAAAACGCAAACGAACAAGCCTTGCGCCGCGTATACCAGGGAATTCGCGAAGGAATACGACGTCGTTCTGCTCTATGATTTTGAAATGAACATTTCCGAAGAACAAAAAATCGAATTCGCAAATGCGTTTGGAAAAGGCCGCGGACTCATTGTCCTCCATCATGCGCTTTGTAACCACCCCGCGTGGCCCAAATACCGAGAAATCGCTGGTGGTCAGTTCTTCTTCGAACCGCGCGACGGTCATCGCAAAAGCGAATACACTCCGAATGTTGAAATGACCTATCGCCCTGCCGACCCGAATCATCCAATTACGCAGGGTGTTCAAGAGATCCGCGTCGTTGAAGAGCCTTACAAGTACGTGTACCGTCCAGATACGGCAATACCAATTCTCGTGAGCAGTAACGGGGAAAGCGACGATATAGTGGCGTGGACAACGCAGTACAAGGATTCGCGCGTTGTTGTCATAGCGCCCGGTCACGGCGGGGAGATTTTCGCGGATGAGAATTACAAGCGCTTTATCGCCCAGGCAATCCGCTGGGCGGCCAAGCGCGAGAATTTGAAATAGTTCATGCGGATGACTTCACGGCAATTGTTCTTTCCCGCAAACTAGTGTTGGCATCCGACGGTCGTTGACAGGGGTCGCCTTACCTGTTAGAGTCAATTTTTCGTAAGTCGCCAGACATTGTTTCATCGTCACCGATTAACAAATTGAGGTGCTCAGAACGTGAAACACATTCGGTTGATAGGTAAAATGAAACACCCCCAGTTGGCTCAGGTCAAACTGCTCAAGGCCTTCAAGGGCGACAAAAAACCGCCCGTAAACACCACCATGACGTTGTAACGGCGAACCGGGCGGTCGATCGGCGATGGTCGACGAGTCTTCTCGCCAACAACATGAGGTCGAAGCGGTGCGTCCTTCCATTGATGTAGGCGCATTGGCCCGTGGCCTTCGTCCAACCCCCAATTCGGCAGTAGCCGTGCTGTGGTGGGTCGTCTTCATCCTGTTGATTGTCGCGTGCGCCAAACCCAACCCCGTGACGCTCGCCGCCGTGTGGGTGTACGTAGCCGTTCTGGTATGGAAGCGAGGTGAGCGCCACAAAAAGTTTCGCCGCAACCTGGCCACGCTACCGTGTTTTTCTCGCGCTGCTGCGTCCGCTACTTCCCCAAAAACGCGGCCGAAAGTCACCGTGATAGTCCCCGCCCGCAACGAGGAGGACAATCTGGAGGAAGCCGCGCGTTCCGTAGCGTCTTTGTCTTATCCCAATCTCGACGTGTGGTTCATCAACGATCATTCCACCGACAAAACGCCCCACATTCTGGATGCGATCAAACGCGATTTCCCGCGTGTGCATGTATTGCATGACCCTCCCTTCGAGGAAGGATGGTTCGGCAAGTCCAATGCCCTTTGGCAGGCCGTCCTGCAAATCGAGGGCAAGCAACCTGAACCTGCAGTTCGCGATGAAGGCTGGTTGCTGTTCGCGGATGCCGATGTGGTGTTCGAGCCCGGGATACTGGAACAAGCGATCAGCCAAGCCGAACGCGAGCGTCTTGATTTCCTCACCTGCATGCCGCGATTGATCGCCAAAACATGGGGCGAACAGTTTCTTTTACCCACGGGCTGGCGCGGGATTCTGCAAGGCGCCGATCACGAAAATTTGAACGATTCCCAATCGTTCCCCATCGGCATCGGCGCATTCATGCTCATTAAACACAGCTGCTATCGGGCCATCGGAGGTCACAAAGCCCTGGGCGAGTGGCACCCGGAGGACACTCTCATGGCCGCCGCGGTGAAACACATCGGCGGCCGCGTCGGATTCGCCTGGACGCCGGATTTGCTCCGCGTACGGTTCTACCACGGATATCGCGAGGTCAAGAAACACACGCTGCGCAAGACCCGCATATTCTTTGGCGACCATCTGCAGCTTCCGCTCACCATGATGGCCTTGCGGCTCAGCACAACGCTCATGGCACTGCCCATGATGGCCGTGGGGATTCTCCCGCAATTGATCGCGGGCCGCTTCGACCTGCTCCTGACGTTGCTCGCCGCGGCCGGATTCGTTTTGTACGTAGATGAAACTCGTGAATACAAAGGCGTAGAAAAGATCGCGGAATTTCACCCTTTGGTGCCGTGGCTTCACCCCGTCTCGGGCATACTTCGCGTGTGGTTCGCGTTGTCGCTCATCGGGCAGATGATCGCCAACAAGCCAATGGACTGGCGCGGCCGTCAGAAATTCGGCACGACCAGCGCCATCCCCACCCCGCCGACGCACAAGTGAGCCGCGTATTTTCATAGCGTGGATGTGGTTGGTCATCAGGCAATACCCCAGCACGCGGACGCGGTGCTTCAGGCATTGCTCGCGTAACAAATCCAGTAGGCGACCCGGTCACCATCGACAAAGAAAACGTCCCGACGGTAGTCGTCGCGCTGCGTGATGTGGTGGGGCAGGCCGGGTATGATGATTCGCGCGTGCCGTGACACGAGAGACAACATTCAGAAGGCCGCGCCAGAAGCCAATACATAGGTGGCTGTCCCCTATTTACGCCCCGCGCGGATCGGTCACGGAGGTGACGTTGCCGAGATCGTCGTAGGTAAATATCGTTTCGTTCAGGTTCGGGTCCGTCACCGACGTCAAGTTGCCCACGGTGTCGTATTCATACGCCGTGACATTGTCTAACGGGTCCGTCACCGCCGTGACCACGCCATTGCCGTCATAGGCCCAGCGCGTGCCGTCCGCGTCGACTGAGGGATGCGTCACCTTCGAGATCAATCCGTCCGTATCGTAATACACCGTCGTGACGAGGGCATCGGGGCCGGTGATGGTGTTGGCATGCTCCGCGTTTGCGTCCGCATAGCCAAACGTGGTCCAGGGTCCCGCGCCCGTGCGCGCGCCGGTCAAGCGGTTGCCGGTGTCATAGGTATATTCCGACAGCACCGCCGTGCTTGGTCCTGTGTTCTGCGTAAGGTTACCCGCGGTGTCGTAGGCAAACGACCAGCGCTGGTAGTTCGTCGCGTCGAAGTAATGGTCATAGAAACCGATTCCCGCACTGAGCCGGTTTTCGGCGTGAACACCATTTTGTACAGCAGCGTCGTGCTGTCCCAGTTCGTCACCGTGGCGACATCCGAAGTGATGCTGCGGTCAAACACCGTGACAAGGCCCGCCTCGTCCGTGACCGTGACCTTCTTCGCTTCCCAATTCCCACCCGAGTCTTGCGCGTACTCGAAGAGGAAATTGACGGAATTGCCCATCTTGTCCGTGATGCACAAATAGGCTTTCCCAGTTTTCTTCCACCATTTCCAATTCGTAGTCTGTCCCTGCAATTCCCAATCCGTGATCTTGCCAGACGCCGACTCGCATCGTAATTATAGCGCAACCCGCCGGCTTGCCCGATTCATCGCGGTGCTGATCCAGTTCGCTTGGTCTACTTCTTGGAGACCATTCACCGTGGGGGCGGCGTTGCACTGCGACAAGGAAAATTGCACTTGAACGTAGTCCCGGTGCATAAAAATTCCATGCGAAGTTTGCGGGATTTAATAGGGTGCTGTCCCCTATTATTCTCCTGTTATACATCGTGAGGGGTGTTGCACTGCGAGAACGCGACTTGCACCTACATGTCGCTTTGCGGAGTTCAATAAGTGGGTGTGGAGCCGTTGATAAACCCGCCGATTTGGTCTTTGTGAGAATTTTTGTATTTTTATGCTTCGGTTTTGTGTTGGCGCTTCGGAATAAGTAACCATCCACCCGCACGTGTGTCGGGAATATCTTCATCTACCCATAGCCGATAACACCAAAATATTATAACATCTGATTCATCCAAAGCCTCGACAAGGCCATCAAACCGGTTGCTTAAGGAGATCTTGCCGGTTATCGGTATGCCTGGTTTAATGGTGACCGAATCCGCGCTGGGGTCGTCAATCGGCTGCCCTTTCTTGTTCAATACTACTCCATCGATTTTGTCCTTGACTCCAATCAGAACCATGCTGTACCAGCTACCCCAAGGCAGAAAGCTTTCCGACGTTTTGACGGGGGCTTTCAGATTAGAGGTCAACCGGACATTAAGCTGTAAATCATCTGTGCTTTGATCTAGTTCAACCTCCATGGAAATCGGAGGGAGCTCACCTTCACTATTCGTGGCGCTCCAAGCCTCAGGAGCCACTCCTGAAAACAATAATGCCACTACCGCGATTATGGCTAGCAACGTCACAATTCCTTGACTCAAAAAATCTCTGCTAATCCTCAAATTGATCACGATACGTCCCCACTCGCTGAATGCGGTCTTTAATCAAGATTTCACACACGGAACCAGGTTTATATTTTTTAAGTTCATCATCCAGACACTCTGTCTCTCTGTCACAGGCCTTTCGCTCGGATGCAGCTCGTTCCTCCGGATTGTAATTAACTACCAACGTACCGTATTCTTTGTCTTTACAAATATCAGGGACCGCCTTCAAAGCATCTTCCGCATGGCTTTTTTCGTGCTCTCGTAGACAATCTCCTATTCCACAGCTTAGATTTCCCTTGGCGTCGTTTAATACAGGTACTATACTTCCTACGCCGTCGCACACAATTGTATTCATGTTTGGAGGTGGGCCTGGCTCTGTAGTCCAAGTCCACAAGCCGAAAGGGTCGCTGTTTACAATTGGACTGTCCTGAGCGTAAACATAAAAATTCGGGCCATCGCTGATTAACAAGTCCCGGCTGAGCCAACGAGCTTCGGCGGGGCTGTAGAAGCGGTACGGAGCCCAATAAAGGTTTGCGGTACTATCCCAGATGTGCCCAGTAAACGTGTTCGTAATCGTTGCGCCAGTAGCAATGTAAGCTACTCCATATGGATCGTAATCGTATTGACCGAGCGATGCCTTGCTCGAATCGCGAAGGCGGCGCGTCGATCCAATATTATCTCGCTCGTAAAAACGCGGCGTTCCGGATGATGGCGTAGCTCCAGCTAGATCAGCCAAGACCGCGCCAACAGGCCACATCGTGTCATGGTCATAGGTTTTGGAAAGGTTACCGGAGCCATCTTCCTCATTTAGAACAAGCCAGCCACCATAGTTGTACCAAGTAGTGTTACCGCTGGATACTCGCTCTCGGCGCTTCCGGTCGCCGCCGAACTCATATCCGACTGTGCCTTCTCCAGCGAAGTTAGAAGAAACACTTGTCAAATTGTAACCATAGTTCCAGGAGTACGTGGCAGATGAGCCGACCCTTTCCTTCTCCGTCATTCGTCCCCAATCATCAAAGGTAAAATTGGTGGTGCCGTTGTAATCCACCATCGTCACCAACTCATTCGAGTTGTTGACGGTGAAGGTCGTTGTGTTGCTGAGGCTATCGGCGAGGATGCGGATGTCGTCGAAATCGTAGAGGTAGGGGGAGACGACGTTGAGTTTGAACGTGGTGGTGGAGAGACTCGGGCTGCTGGTGGTGGAGCAAATGAGCGTGGGCATGGCGCCGTCGGCCCAGCGGTAGACGTCTACGTTTGCGCCATCGGCGACGATGCGTAGGTTGTACCACACGTTTGCGGTTGAGGTTGCGTTGCCGGAGGCGATTTGCGTGCCCACGCCGCTGACGTTTTTGCCGATGTTAATGCTCGACCGGAAGATGCGGACCCACTCGTAGTTGTTCCAGTCCACGTGCCGGAAATCGATGTACGCGCGGGTTAGACTGTCCGAGGTGTCGTTGATGCGGTAGCGCAACATGATCTCGTTGCTATTGTCGGTATTCGCAAGCGACGCGATAGGCCCGCCCGTGCCGGTGCTCTCCAGCATGTTGTTCGTCGCTGACCACGTGCCGCTGGTGGTCCAGCCAGTGGTGTTGCCATCGTTGAAGTCATCGAAGAACGGCTCGGTTATGGTGAGCATATTGTCGCCGTCGTCATACGTGTACGCATACGCGGCCTTGATGTTTCCGCTCGCGCTGAACCGGTCCGCGTCAATTAGCCGGTACCGGTCGTCGTAGGCATAGTCCCAATACGAGCCGTCCTCGTGCGTGGTCTTCGTGATGTTGCCGGAATCGTCTAACTCATACGTAAATCCGTCGAGCACCGTCCCGCCATCCTTATGCTCGATGGCGCTGAGACGGTTTTTGGTGTCATACGTATAATTCGTGGTCATGCCGTTGGGCACGTCGTAGTCCGTGGGCTGAGGAAAGTAAATGCGCGAAGGAGGGACGTATTACGAAGCAGCCCGAACATGCGTGGTCTCCCCGAGTGGACAAACAACCCGAAACACCAACACGGAAAACTGCCAACCCGCAGCAGGTTGGTGTAACACGCGGAAGGAATTTTTGTCAATAGCTTGCATTAGGCCCGATACGCAGCCGCTCAATCCTTGCGAAGGTAAAACCACTAACTGGAGAGCCGTATGCGGGAGAACCGCACGTACGGTTCGGAGGGAGGGGAGGCCGAAAGGCCTTCCCTACCCCTATCAAGGCGCTGAGCGCGTCCACTAGACGTCCGAAATCCGCGCGGAGCGCTTTGGAGTGCGGCAGCGACAGATGCCGCTTTCCCTTCATGGGCAAGCTACCTTTGGAAATTAAGACGATTGCGGAAGCATGTCGGAGCTGATATCGAGTCGGTGCGAGTATGAAAGCAGTTGGGGGATTGGTCTATACTAATGAGGGAGGTACGGCGGGGTGTGACCGGCCGTACTCATGTGGATTGAATTTGCAGCGGAAATGATCGGCTCCGGTTATATATCGACTGGTCGGTCTATTGGAGAATACATGCCTGCACGGTTAGCCAAAGTACCGGATGACGTGAGCACCGCGAACGAAGCGGAAAAACGATTGCTTTCGAGCGCGCTTGGCCTGTTTTCAGAGAAAGGCTATGAAGGGACAAGTATCCGCGAAATAATTGAGCGCGCCGGTGTTACGCGGCCCGTGCTGTACTACTATTTCGAGAACAAGGAGCACCTGTTCCGGAAGCTGGTCGAATCTTGGTTTATTGAGCTGGTCGAGGACATGGATCGGGCGTTGAGTGGTGTCGAGGGGTTGCGGCAACAGCTTGAGACGGTGGTGATCAATATCTTCGAGCATGCCGAACGATCGCCGCAGGTTGTGCGGCTCATATTTCATACATTCTTCGCGCCGCGTTATCAGACCCCGAAATTGGACAAGGACAATTTGTGGGAATCGCGCTATTCGCGTATCCGCAAAATCATGGAGGTAGGGGTCGCTTCCGGGACGTTTACGGGGCGGGACCCGGAGACGCTCGCGATGGCGTTTTGCGGGATGATGGATATGCATATCATGGTGAAGATCAACCGCCCGCACACGACCCTGCCAAGGGAACTGGGCGTGGCGCTTGTTGATCTATTTATTGAGGGGGCGACGTCGCACACGCGCTAGTGTCCCGAGTTTGAGATTCGTTCGATATGAAGTTTGGAAATCAGACCTTACATCCCCCTAAATCCCCCTTCAAAGGGGGACTTTGAAGGATCCCCCTTCAACGGGGGACTTTGAAGATGGGATTATGCGTCTGATTTTTGCCAAGGATTCGTGATCGATTGCTCCTGTTTGACCATTGGATAGTTTCAGTGTGTAGCCGCCAGCCCAGCCGGGAATGGACCGAGCCACTATCCGGGGCGATCACGGCGCCCGCCGGGCGGAGCGGTGGCAGTAGGAGACGCATATGAAAAAATTTCTGGTATCGGTGGGAATGTGCTTCGGAATTCTCGCGGTCTGCGGCGGGATAGTCTATTGGGCGGCAGGCGCGTTTGCGGCGAAAGAAGCCGCGCGCGCGAACGGCGTAACGGAAACGCAGATTCCGAATGTCAAAGTGCAGGTGCTGACGGCGGGCGTCGTCGAGGACCGCTTTACACTTACCGGCACGATCGATGCATGGGAAAACGTCACGCTGAGTTCCGAAGTCAGTGGAAAGATAGAAGCGCGTCCGATTGAAACCGGTGACCTCGTAAAACAAGGCCAGGACCTTTTCCGCATTGATACGCAGGCGCTTCAGACGAAATTCGAGCAGGCGGAAGCACAGGCTCGATGGGCGACACAGGAATTCGATCGCGCGCGGAAACTGGCTGACCGCGGGGTAAGCGCGGTGCGGGAACAGGACAGCGCAGTCGCGAGCAGGGATGTTGCGGACGCGGAAGTTCGCGCGACCGAAATTCTGTTGCGCAAGAGCATTGTGAAGGCGCCGTTTGATGGCGTGGTGGCGGAACTCTATTCCAAACAGGATGAGTTCAGCGATGTAGGGAATCCGCTGGTCCGGCTCGTGCAGGTGGACCGGGTAAAGTTGCGGGTGGGCGTCCCCGAACGAGACGTTTCGTATTTCAAAGCCGGGGACACTGTCGCCGTGACGTTGGACGCGATAGCGGACCGCATGTTCTCAGGTGTAATACATTTGATAGCGCCGACTGCGGATTCGGTGACGCACACGTTTGGCACCGAGATTGCGCTCGACAATGCGGACGGTTGTTTCAAGCCGGGCATGATTGCGCGGGCGCAGTTGGTGCGCAGGACTTTTGCGGAGTCCATTGTGGCGCCGTTATTCGCGACGGCGTTGATAGACGACAAGCGATTCGTGTTCGTCGAGAAAGACGGTGTCGCGGAATTACGCGCGGTCGAGGTCGGCGTCGTGCAAGCCAGTAATGTGCAGATCACCAGCGGGTTGCAGACAGGCGACAGGCTTATCGTTGTCGGACAACGCGACGCGCGCCCCGGTGGGCGGGTGAACGTCATCGAGACCGTCGAGTGAAACTCGTCGATCTGGCAGTTGACCGGAGGATTTCGGTCTACGTATCGGTGTTCCTGCTGATGGGCATGGGATTCTACGCGTATCTTGTGCTGCCGCGCGAATCGAATCCCGAAGTCATCGTTCCGTACATCGTCGTGACAACGCCGTACGAGGGCGTATCTCCCGAGGACATGGAATCGCTCGTGACGATTCCAATCGAGCGCAAACTGACCGGGCTTTCGGACGTAAAGAAAATCCAGTCCACGAGTGCCGAGGGCACTGCAACGGTCGTGATCGAATTCGTTTCGGACACGGACATCGACGACGCATTGCAGCGTGTGAAAGACAAGGTTGATCTCGCCAAGCAGGACCTGCCCGAAGACGCGGACGATCCGATTATCGAAGAAATCAACCTCGGCCAGCTTCCCATTCTCATCGCGTCACTGACGGGCGATGCTGGTCTGGCCGCTCTCGACGAGATAGCGGAAGACATCGAGGACCGGATCGAGGGCATCAAAGGCGTGCTCGATGTGCAGGTGATCGGGGGCGTCGAGCGGGAAATCCAGATCGAAGTTGATCCCGATCGCGTCGCGGAATACGGCATTTCGCTTGTGGACCTGATTTCACTGACGCAGTTGGAGAACGTCAACACACCCGGCGGAACGATGGATCTTGGCGAAGCGAAATTCCTCATGCGCACTCCGGGCGAATTCAAGACGCCAGACGACCTGAATGGACTGGTCGCCAAACAAGGTCCGAACGGTATCGTTTATCTTCGTGATATCGCCACGGTGAAAGATGGGTTCAAGGAGTTCACGTCGAAGTCGCGCGTGAATGGAAAACCGTCCGTCACATTGGTCGTGACGAAGCGTTCCGGCGAGAATATCATCCAGATGGCGGACCAGATACGAACGCTGTTTGCCGCGGAACGGGAAAGGCTTCCCAAGGGCGTTGATCTCGCGATAACGTGGGATGAATCCGACTTCATTCGCGACATGGTAAATGAACTCGAGAACAGCATGTTGAGCGGGCTGGTGCTTGTCGTCATCGTCATCATGCTGTCGCTCGGGCTGGTCAACTCACTGTTTATCGGAATTGCGATTCCACTTTCGATGTTCATGACTTTTGCGTATCTCCACATGACCGGCATTACGCTGAACATGAGCGTGTTGTTCAGTCTTACCTTGGCGCTTGGGATGCTGGTGGACAACGGTGTCGTAGTCGTCGAGAACGCTTACCGGCACATGCAACAGGGTATGGACGCGGTAACGGCAGCCAAACGCGGTACGGCAGAGGTCGCCGCGCCGGTGATTGGATCGACTGCGACGACGATTGCGGCGTTTGTGCCCATGTTTTTCTGGCCGGGCATCTTTGGCGATTTCATGATCTACCTTCCGATCACGGTCACGGTATCACTGCTCGCGTCGTTGTTTGTGGGTATGATCGTGAATCCCGCGATGATAGGCCAGTTCATGCGGGTAAAGCCGCTGCCGCCGGAGCAACGAAAACAGCGGCATGCGATTGTGCGGACGTACGAATCGTTTCTGCGGCTGGCGCTGCGGTGGCGGGCCGTGACGATTCTGCTCGCGTTGGCCATGCAGGTCGCGTTGTTTGCCGTATTCATCGCGCGGTCGCAGCTCGAGTTTATGCCCACGGTCGAACCGCCACAGGCGCAAATTGATATTGAGCTTCCCCAGGGCAGCAACCTGGCCGCATCCGATTCGTATGTGCGCGCGGTGGAAGACCGGTTGCAGGAATTTGCGCCAAACATCGAGAACATAATATCGAACATCGGTTCACAGGGGATTGATCCGGGCGGGAGCATGCCGGGAGAAACGAAAAACAGCACGCACCTGAGCCAAATCACGCTTGATTTTCCGAAACTTGCCGAGGCGAAGGTGATGCCGAGCGTTATCATAGAAAACGTGCGCGCATCGATGAAGGGTATACCAGGGGCGGACGTACGGATCGATCAGATGAACATGGGGCCGCCGACTGGGCCGCCCGTGAACATCGAAATCAGCGGCGACGACTACGAGACGCTCGCGGCGCTCGCGCAGGACATCCAGGGTGAGATAAAAGGGATGCCGGAGTTGGTGGATATTCGCGATGACTACCACAAAGGCAAGCCTGAGGTTCGCATCATTATTGATCGCGAGAAGGCCTGGAAAATGGGTCTTAACACCCAGTTCATCGGACTCACCGTCCAGACGGCCATCGAAGGGCGCAAGGCCAGTGAGTATCGCGAAGGGGATGAGGAATACGACGTGACGGTCCGGTTCCCGGCGTCGTTCCGGGAGAACTTGAACAATCTCGAAAACATGAACCTTATCAACCTCGCGGGGCAGGCAGTGCCGTTTTCGGCGGTCGCCCATATCGAGCAAGGCGCCGGGATGGGCAGCATCAAGCGGATCAACCGGAAGCGGACAGTGACGGTGTCCGCCGAGGTCATCGGGGATCGCCAACCGATCGACGTGCTTAAAGACGTGCAGGCGCGTTTGGCGGGGTTTGTGATGCCCGCGGGGTATAGTGTCGCGTATACGGGAGAGAATGAAGACACACAGGAAACCCAGGAATTTCTGGTGCGCGCGTTTGGAGTCGCGCTCTTGCTGGTTGCGCTCGCAATAGTTGCCCAGTTTAATTCGGTATTGCAGACCATCGTCATCATGACGTCAGTCGTGCTGTCGATCGGGGGCGTCATATTGGGTCTCCTCATCTGCGATATGCCATTCGGCATTCTTATGACGGGCATCGGATGCATCAGTCTCGCGGGGGTGGTGGTGAACAACGGCATCGTGTTGTTGGATTTTGTGAACCAGCTTCGCGCGCGCGGATATTCGTTGGATGATGCGGTTGTCGAAGCCGGGATCATCCGGTTCCGCCCGGTGATGCTGACGGCAACGACAAACGTGCTTGGGCTGGTGCCGATGGCGCTGGGCGTCAATTTTGACTTCAAGACGTTTCAGTGGAGCAGTGGCGGCGAATCGGCACAGTGGTGGGGGCCGATGGCCATAGCGATCATATTCGGTATGACATTCGCCACCGTGCTTACCCTGGTGTTTGTTCCGACGCTATACACGTACGCCGTGGACCTTGGAAATGTTTTTCGCCGCCGGCCGTCGCCGCATCCCATTGCGGAGCCGGTTGCGAAATAGGCGCTAGACGGACTGACACTGGTGGGCGCAGGCGTGGGGAAGACAATTGGGCGCCGCGCTCGACGCGGAGCCGGGTTGTTCCTCTTGGCGCATTTGGGACGCAGCCCTCGCATCCTTTATAGTATCGCTTCTTCAAGCGAGTCTTAGGTGCAAGGATGTGACGGGCCGTGAATTCCGACAATGACGAAAAAACTGACGATGTAGTTGTGCCTGCGGAGCGCGACGCGGTCGAGCTGGAACGCCGCCTGCCTGACGACGAGTTGTCGGGACAAGCGGACCTCGACGAACGGCTGACGGAACCCGTGTTTACAGGCACCGCGGATATCGAGACGGCCCAGGTGGTGATGGCCGGATTTCTGATCATCGTCGTTACTCTAATCGCCTATTCCAATGCATTCGGCTTTCAGCCGGAGGGCGCCGTGGAGCCGGTGTTGCATTACGCCGACCGCGAAGCCATCTTGAACAATCCGCGGCCCACGCCATTGCAACGGCGCCACTGGCAAGCAGGGTGAACGGGATACCCATCCTGTCGATGCTCACCATCGCAATGAACTGGTGGATGGCGCCCGCGTCACCACCGGTCTTTCATGCGACAAATATTCTGCTGCACGCGCTGAACGGGGTGCTCGTCTATTTACTGGCGCGGCGGCTGCTCCGGCTGGGAAAAAAGAGTGACGAAGACAGTTTGCCGCTGAGCGAACCCATGGCCATGCTCGCGGGGTTTTTGATAGCGTTGCATCCTCTTGCGACGGAAAGCGTAAACCTGGTGATAGGACGCACGGCGCTACTGTCAGCTACGTTCGCAATCGGCGCGGTGTTGCTGATGCTGCGCGCGACCGATCGGGAAGAGGGTTTTGGCGTGGGCACGCTCGTAGGCGCAGGCGCTTGTTTCGCCATGTCATGGGCGTGTGACATCACGGCCCTGTTTGTGCCGGGTTTTATGCTTATCGCGGACTGGATAGCGAACGGCGCGGCGATGCGCCGCCGGCTGGCGGTACACGCGGCATTCTGGGCTATCGCAATCGCGTTGGGCGCGTGGTGGATGACCGTCACAAAACTTGACGCCAATCCCTACGACGTTATGCAGGAAAGTCCTGCGACGCCATCGGGTGTGGAGGCACTGGCATTCTCGCGGGGACTTGGACTCAGCATGAATTTCACTCCACTCACAATCGAGCATGACTTGCCGCCCGCTTCCGGCTATATCGACCTGGAAGAGCCGGGTGTGAATCCTTTTCTGGCGGTGACCACGGGAGCGGGGCTTGGACTGGTCGCATTGATTTTGATCTTGGTGCGGTCGCCCGCGGGCCTCGGCCTTGCCTGGTTCCTGTTGGCATTGCTGCCGGTTGCATTTTTTG
>JAWXCN010000170.1:0-30280 GCA_034408725.1 Candidatus Hydrogenedentota bacterium | reverse complement strand
GGGCGGTCTACTGTGTTGACGTGCGGACTGGGCCGCTCGTATCGCGGCATCGTCCATCGGTGGACGTGCTCTTTAAGTCCGTTGCGCGCTATGCGGGAAAAAATGCCGTAGCCGTCCTGTTGACGGGCATGGGAGCGGACGGCGCCGAAGGTATGCTGGAAATGAAAAAACAGGGCGCGCAGACCATTGCGCAGGATGAGGCCAGCAGTGTTGTGTTCGGAATGCCCAAGGAGGCCATCGCGCGCGGTGCCGCTGATCACGTGGTATCGCTGGGATTGGTTTCGGCGAAAATGCTGCACCTTGCGCAATCCGGCTAACCGGAACTCGCAGGGCTCCGGGCCACTAACGATCTTCCAGGTTATCCCGATCCAGGCCGGCAATTGGCACCCGGGCCAATGCGGACGTCAGCACGTCTACAATGAGATCGTTCTGGCTTTTGTTTTCGGCTTTTGACGCCAGCCGAATGGCTTCGTAGAGATCAGCGGGAACTTTAATGGCCATTTTCCTCATCTCGTAGATGTTTTCGGGCCTTGCCACGGGACCCCGTGGGAAGGGAGCGGACGTTTTTTGCACAAAGAGTTCGGCCTGTTCGGGCGGGTCGGAACGGAGTTGGCTCAAGTCATCATCCGGGAAACATTCTTGCAGGATTTCAAAGTTCGTTTCCCCTTGGGTGATTCTTCGTTGGATATGCCCGCGTCCGCCCATGCTGCGAAGATGCTTGGCGATGCCGGCGGGGGTCATGGCGTAGCCGCTCTGCTGGATAAACTCGACGGCTGCAAGGCCTTCCAAGCCGTTGCGTACGGCTTCGATGATGCGTTCCTGCTTGGCGCGAATGTGCAGAATCACGATTGGCTCCCCTTATCTGGAGTATAGTAAATTATTGACAGAAATGCAATAGGTGATCTTTCTGACGGACAGACGGCGCAGCACAGAAATGCGGTACGGGAACGTTGCCTCTGGAAGGTACTGCGCGAGGTGGATCGAATTCAATGCCTCCTGCCCGATTGATTCGATTCAGGCATTCCGTAACGGGTACCATGCGCAGGGTCACAAGAGATGGGGTTTGGGGGATAATTTTTCATGGTGCCGGGACAGGTTCTGTATGCGCGCTTCGAGAACGTGTATGTACTCAAATTCGTAGGGTCCATTGGTTTTACTGATCAATGGACATTTCCGCTCAGCAAATCGGTGCGGTTGTTCGTGGATCGACTGTTAGGCCAGGACGACTACGAAAATATCGTGATTGATCTGACCGAGTGCGAGGGGATGGACAGTACAAACCTGGGTTTGCTCGCGGAAGTGGGACGGCTTTCCATTGATCGTTTTGGACGCAAGGCTTCCATTCTCGTACCTGAGACCAGCCGAATGGCACGGAACCTGAAGGTGACGGGATTCGAATCCCTGTTTACTCTGCTCGATGTTGATACGCCGGTTCGCGGCGATCTTGAAGCCTTGCGCGAAGTTTCGGACTCCGAGTTGAATGTTGCGCGGATGCTGCTGGAAGCGCATAAATCGCTGTCCGAAATTAACGAGCCGAACCGGATCATGTTCAAGAGCGTGATCGAAGCAATTGAAACCGATATCGCTCGCATGGAAAAAGAGCAGGCCGAAAAGGAAGCAGAATCACCGGAGGCGTGAAGGGTTATTTCCGTTTCGAGGCCGGCGTTACATCGATGATTTCGCGCGTAGTTACCTGCTGCTTTCGCCCAAACGGCAGCACATCGATTCCTAAGTAGCGAAGGCAACTGAAGAATACAGCGGCTGCCGCCGCCTCATCAATGTTTCCGAAGATGGGGAGCATGTCCGGAAGTTCCACAATACCCGCCGTAAAGTTCAACAGCCAGGCTCCTGAACCGAGAACGCCAAGCATTGCGATTCCGATCCCCATGCACCCGCGCGGTTTCTCCTCGACGACGACGACTTTTTGTTCTGGCATGTGATGCTGTTCGCTCCGCGGGTTTCGATTTAGCTGAATTGTACCTGGATGGACACTCCTTCGCGGAGGTGTGGGCGCAGTCCATCAAATAGCGTACGTACGGCCTGCTCGGCTTCGTCGCGGGCCTTTTCTTGCAAGAGCGAGTTGGCTCCTTCGCGCAGGACCGCTTCGCGCAGCTCACGTTGCGCGGCGTCCATCAAGAACTCACCCGATGACCAACGGCCCCAGCCCAGGCTCGTTTCAGCTTCGATGAAATCGGGGTCGCTTTGAACGTCCACGATGGTTCGGTCAAGTTCCGGAGCAGGGACGGTAACAAGCAGCGCGTCTGATTCAATGTTGTAGGTGACATTCTTTTCGGTAAAGCTGTCCATGGGTATAAAATACTGCACTTTGTTATCGCGCACGCGCAGCCGCACGGTCGTATCGCCAAGCCGCAGCATCTCCCACACGACTTTCTCGCTGACCTTACTGATTTCAACGTCTACATCCGCGGTCATGACGACCAGCTTGCCGTCGCTTTTTACGTTGTCAATCGCGCTCGCCATGAGCGTCGTTACATTAACATTTGGCCGAAGCGCCGCGGCCAGGCGTTCCGGCACGCTCGAGGCCTCTTTGGCGACGGTCTTTGCGACCTCACCGCCGGTCTTGATCGCGTCGGATGGCAGGGAATAGATGACACTGTAGACCACGTAGGCGGCAGCGAGGATGGCGACGATGAAGACGCTGGCCACGGCCCAAGCCGCGGAGTCGCGTCGCCTTACTACAACGTGGGTGACCGAGGATGACTCGGTTTCAGTCGTTTCTGCCGGGGACAGGATTTCCGGCGTTACGGTGTGATTATCCGTCGTCACGATTTCTTTATTTTCAGCAGGCCCGTTCATCGGCGCTCCTTCAAGAAGGCATACCTTCATCCTATATTATAATGCCGGTCGTGAGTTCTGCGTTGCAGGGAATTTTGGGCGGCGGAGGCCATTGGGCAATAAAACTTCCTAAGTTATTGCAATATAATATGTTAAGAGCAAGCGTCACACTAACTTCCCTAGTGCCAACAATATGTTGTACCCAAAATTGGCGCTTGCACACATATTGTAGACTTGCTATACTCACCACGATATATTGCGTAGTGATGACCTATTTCGGCCATGATTTTCGAGGCCGTTGTGGTGTCAGGCGGTCGTGATCATGGGTTTGGGGCACCTTTTCGGGGTGCTCAGACGGGGAGCCATCATGAAGACTCGCAGTGTCCTGGTTTATTTTCCCGGATACCCCTTTGAGCCACAAGCCCTGATTCCAAGCCGGCTCATGGCCTCGGTTGCGGGCAGTTTACTGGATCAAGGTCACGAAACCCGCGTCCTCGATTATGGCACTGTAGAAATGGTCCATCGCCTCGTCCGAGGCAAACCCTCTGATTTGGCTGTTCGGGTTTCAGACGCGATGGCCGCGGACGGATTCGCCAACCCCTTGCAGACGCTCCATTTTCTGTGGCAGATGAATACAGCGAACCGCTTGTTTCGCGAACGGCGCTTGGAAGCCGCTCGCGAAATCGCCGGACAACTGGCATGCCAGCGTGGTTTGCACTTTGCGGCGTTTATGCTGAATGCGGTTGAAGACATTCTCAGCACGCTCGCCATTATTCGCCCGCTTCGCGCGCAACGGCCGAAACTGAAGATAGTGGCATTCGGAGCGATGGCGGAGGCGTATGGCGCCGAGCTTGCCCATGAGGGAATCGACGTTGTGTGCATTGCCGAGACGGAGGCCACGCTGGTGGCGCTCGCCGAGCGGATCGAGGCCATGCATCTTTGGGGGTCTATTCCGAATATTTTGTACGCGGAAGGCAATCGCATCCGTGAGACCGGCCGCGAAGACGCGACGAGCTTCTCGTCATTGCCCGCGCCGGTCTACGATCCAGATGCATATCCAGCGTTGAAGGCAGAACAAAAGCTTCGGCTGTTCGAGATCGATGACTGCCGCTCTCCGGTTCGTTGTGTGAATGATGACGACCACGACGGCGGTTTACCGCGCATGCGGACTGTCGGCGCGGTGTGCAACGAAATGTGGCGGGCCGGCACTTTGTTCGGGGCGCGCGCGTTTCATTTCACGGGCGAAGCCGCGCCCGCTTCGCATGTCAGCGCCGTTGCGCTCGAAATGTTGCGCCGGGGTATTTCCGCCGCATACACGCGGTCGTGCGATCCTGCGCATGCGGTGCCGGCTACGTTTCCGGGCCTTTTTGCATCGGGCTGTACCGCACTTTCTTTTCCGATACACACAGGTAGCCAGCGATTGCTCGATCAGTATTACGTTACCGGGACGACGGTTACGGAGTTGGAACGTACGCTTCGATGCGCCAAACAGGCAGGCATTTACACCATCGCGCGTTTTACGTATCCATCGCCGGCAGACGATGTACACACGCGCGCGGAAACGCTGCGCATCATTGAGCGCGCGCGACCTGATGCCGCGCCCCTGACGACACCGGCGGTCGTGCCTGGTTCGCGGTGGTACACTGAGAAGGGGAGACTGGGTTTCGGCATTGATTCGGGGCACTACTACGAGCGCGCATTGGCGGCGGCCCGGAAATATCCCTGCGTGCGGCAACACTGGGCGGCGCGTCCGTATCGGACGGGCGCCTGGAGTGAGCAAGAGGTTGCCGAACAATACCGCGGGCTGGCGCGCGACATTGAACAACGCGGTATTTCTGCTTCGCTGCCAGAAGATATTGTGCGGCTTGCGCGAATCGTGGCGGACTCCGGGCGGGAAGCCGAGTATGCGGCGCGAATGCAGCGGGATTTTCACCGTGGTGATGCGATGGGTGTCGCCACGATGGTGGATTTGTTTAACGAGGTGGCATGCGTGCCCGCAAAGCGAATGGCCTTGCGCGCACGAGACACCGAACGCCTTGCGGTAGGAAACTAAGTTGTGCCGGTTGATCGAATTGTCATTACGGGAGCCGGGATCTTGGCGTGCAACGGAATCGGATTGCCGGCGTTTTGGGACTCGCTGGAACGGGGCAAGTCGGGCATAGGCCTGATAACACGTTTTGACACGAGTCCATTTCCCTGCCATATTGGGGGGCAACTCTGGGACTTCAACCCGGAGGATTTTTTATCCAAAGCAGACATCAAACGCTGGCACAGCCATGTCCATCAATCGGTGGCGTGCGCGCGCCTTGCATACGACGATGCCGAATTCGCGAAGGCAGGGTACGCGCCCGAACGCGTCGCGGTGGGGTTTGGCACAAGCGTCGGCGCCCCGGACGAGCATTACCTGCGGTATCGGGAAACGTACGAATCACAGGGTTGGGACAAGATAGACAAGTTCGCGTCATCCGCGTCGTCAGGCCACGCATCCACTGCGAACGTGAGCACGACATTCAAATTCCGCGGTCCGGCGACAACCATAGCGAGCGGGTGCGCCACGGGTTTGGATGTATTACAGTGGGGCGTGGAACAACTCCGGTATGGCCACGCAGACGCCGCGGTGGTAGGCGCGTCGGAATCGCCTTTGACGCCATTGACCATGGCGGTAAGCTGTTCCCTGAATGTCGTATCCAAACGCAACGATGATCCCCACACAGCCATGCGGCCGTTCGACAAGACCGCGGATGGAATTGTGCTCAGCGAAGGGGCTGGCTGCGTCTTCCTCGAACGCGAATCCGCGGCCAAGGCACGGGGCGCACGTATCTACGCGGAGGTAGCAGGCTATGGCGCGGCCGCCGAAGGGAACAATCCGCTGGTCATTGACAAGGAAGGGAGGGCCCTTGCGCGCGCGATCGGGACGTCCTTGCAGGCCGCGGGGATGCGTCCGGACGACCTGGATGCGGCGGTGTGCCACGGTGTTTCGCTGCCGATGTATGATCGCAGCGAAACCTCGGCCTACAAAAAAGCGCTGGGCGCCCACGCGCACCACATTCCGATCACCGCGCCGAAATCCATGACCGGACAGCCGTATGCCGCGGGCGGCCTTCTGGGTGTAGGGGCGGCGTTGATGTGTCTGGAGCGCGGTGTTATTCCACCAACGATTAATCTTGACGAGTCCGATCCGGAGTGCGATCTTGATTACGTGCCGCATCGCGCGCGATTGAACGACGTCTCGACGGTGCTGGTTACGGCGATGAGTTTTGGCGGCACCCACAGCGGCGTGGTGCTGCGAAAGCCGGATTGATGGAACTCGCAATTACGTCGGGTTTCCTCGCCGCTTCCGCCATCTCCTGCATTGTTCTTGCCGCCATTGTGCTGCTGCGCTCGCAGCGCACGGCAACGCATTTGTCCTTTGTCGCGTTGTGCTTGAGCCTGTTCCTTTGGACGACTGCGATTCTTTTTGTCATCCGGGCCGAGACCGTCGAAGAAGCGCGTTTGCGGGTGAACGCGTCATTCTGGTTCGCGTGTACACTGCCCGCGGCTTATTACACCTTTATCAGCCTGTTTCCGCGCGGTAAATTTGATGGGTCCAAGGTTCTGCTTTTTATTTTGTCTGCTGGCGGTTTGATTCTGACCTGCCTTTCGCTTGTGTTGGACGATGAATATATTCAGGACCTGACCCTGCCGCCGGGAAGTCCGCCTCGTGTGGTGTACGGCCCGCTGCTGACAGGTTTTTCGGCACTGTGCGCAGTAGTGTTCTTCGCGATGCACGCCAACTTATTCCGCAAGCTGCGGCGTGCGCGGGGTATAGAACGCCGGCAATTGCAGCACATTTTTCTCGGTATTCTGTTGGGAACGGCGTCGGGCTTCCTGACGAATATTGTCGGCCCAATGATTGGAATCAACGACCTGGAACCGTATGGTCCAGTGTTCATCGTTATCATGATGGGTTTTTTCGCGTACGCGATGGTGCGTTATCACCTGCTCGACATCTGGGTTATTCTCTCCCGCACGACTGTGTTCGCCACCGCAAGCGGACTGGTGGCCCTGGTGTTTCTCGGCTCCATTACATCGGTGCATTGGATGCTCGGCGAGCTTCCGATGAGCCCTGAAATGAGAAACACATTGCCGACGGTGGTCGCGGCGCTCGTCATTGTACTAATCCTCGAACCTATCAAAGAACGTGTCCAACTGGTGCTTAACCGCGTCGTCATGCGCCGCCGGTACGACGTCAACCAATTGCTTGCACGGGTGGGCAAGACCGCTTCGGAAACGGTCAAACTCGATGAAATGTTGGAACGCGTGTGCCGGGATATAGAATTTACGGTGGGCGCGTCCGTTGTACGGGTGCAACTGGTGGATGAACGCGATCTGAACACCCTGATTACGGAATATTCGAGCCGCTCGGAGGAAAAGGGGATGCACACGCACGAATTTAGTCCGCTGCTTGATTACGTACGCAAAAATACCGAACCCCTCACCCTTGAACAGATTGCGCGCGAACGGGTGTCACAAGACGCCAATCGAATCGCGGAAATGCTCGCGGAGCTGGATGCCTATCTCTGCGTCCCGCTCGTGCGCACAAGCGGACTTGTCGGGCTATTGAATTTGGGGCAAAAAGTGTCACGCGATATTTACACAACGGAGGACATTCTTGCGTTTACCGCGTTGAGCAGCCCACTGGCCACTGCCATAGAAAACGCGCGGCTTTACCGGAAACTCGAAGAGGCCAACCAGCATCGCGCGCGAATTCTCGCCAACATGCGCGGTGGGGTAGTCGCGGTGGATCCCCAGGGCATTGTTACAACAGTGAACCAATGGATGTGCGAGATGGTTGGGCCCGTCGAAGTGGGCCAGCACCTTTCGGAACTGGACACTCAACTGGCGCATGTGTTGGAACAAACGCTTGCCGATCACCGGCCAATTATTGACTATGAGACGGTGATCGTGCGTCCCGATGACGAACGCATTCCGGCGGTGTTGTCGTCCTCAATTCTGACGGCCGGGGAGGACGAGCTTATCGGGGCGATGGTAGTGGTGTACGATTTGACCCAGGTGAAACGGCTGGAACAGAACGTGCAACGCGCCCACCGGCTGTCCTCAGTGGGGACTTTAGCCGCAGGCATGGCACATGAAATAAAGAATCCACTTGTTTCAATAAAAACATTCTCACAACTGCTTCCACTTAGGTATGACGACCCGGATTTCCGGGCGACGTTTACCGACATCGTGCCACACGAGGTGGAGCGAATCGACTCGATTGTCACCCGTCTTTTACACTTTGCCCGGCCGAAACCAGCAACCTTTGCACCGCAAGACCTTCGTGCTATAATCGAAGAGGTGCTAGTGTTGGTAGAGAACCAGTTGCGCAAGGGAAGCATTTCGGTTCAGACGGATTTTCCCGGTCCGCGCGTCAACATTTATGGTGACGAGCAGCAGTTACACCAGGTGTTTCTGAATCTCGTGTTGAACGCCATAGATGCGATGCGGGACAAATCGCGCGGCACGCTTCGGGTCAGGGTGGACTACGAGCATGCGCTGGTGCGGCGTGGGGTCAAGGGTTCGGTTCCAGACTTCGAATGTGTGAAGGTTTGCTTGACTGATACCGGGTGCGGGATCAGCAGCGAGAGTCTGGATCGGATATTTACGCCGTTCTATACCACCAAAGACGATGGGACTGGGTTGGGTTTGTCGGTGGTCCACGGGATCGTGAGCGAGCACGGCGGTAGCATCTACGTTGAGAGCAACCCCGGGCAGGATACGACGTTCGTTATCACGCTTCCGGTAGCCCACCGAGCCTCCGAACGCAAAGGTGCGTAGTATGCGAGTGGTATTGGTGGTCGCGGAGGAGGCGGGGGTCCGCGAGGCGTTGGCCGCCTCATTGAAAGATTCCGGTGTGGTGTTCATCGAGTCCAGCGTGGACGATGCGTTGCGGCGGCTAATCACGGCGCCGGCAGACGTAATTTTAATCGATGACACGCCGAGACTTGGCGTAGACGCGCTTGCCCGCATTCGGGCCAAAGCGCCGCTCATTCCCATTGTCGCGCTGCTGGGCCGGGGCGACAGCGAAACCCGCGCGAGCTACATTGCAGCCGGGGCGCAGGGGTGCGTGACCAAACCTTTTTCATGCGACAACCTGACCGCGGCCGTTGAAACTGCGAGTTTACAATGCGCGCTATCGCCAGCCACGGTGGCACCGGCAAATCCGGCGTCCACGGACCATCTGTCCTTGGATCGACATCAAACGGCGTTGCGCTGGCTAGGTCGGCTTACCGCCAATCTGGATAATCCAGCCCGGCTGCCGGACCACCTGATCGAGGCGATGAAGGATGTATTTGGCGCGGCGCGTTGCGCCGTGCTTTTGGAAGAGCGCGGGGCCATTCGCGTCGCGGCGGCGCAGGGCGTGCCGCGCACCGTAACGGATTCCTTGAGGCTCGATTTTTCAGCGGGACTTATGCGCCTGCTCGAAGAATCGCCTGTCCAGATTGATCGAAGTCACATAGTCGACGCGGCGGCGCAAAAGGAATTGCAACTACTCGGTGCTCGATTCGCGGCGCCTCTGATGTGCGATGGAGTGGTGAGCGGTGCGTTGCTCGTGGGAGACGTTCCGTCCGGCCGAGATTATTCACAGGACGATAGGGAACTCCTGGCGCTGCTCGCGCGGACGGCTGGAATCGCTCTGGAGAATTCCAGACGCTATCGCAGCATGGCGGACCAACAAGGGCAGTTGGAAACCATCTTTACGCATTTGTCGTCGGGCATGGTGGTTGTAGCGCCGGACAAATCGGTGACGTTCATGAACGAGAGCGCCGAGACCCTGTTGCAAGTGCGCAAGCGCGACATTGTGGGGCGGAGCGTTCAACGGCTCGGTTCCGCGTTTGCGGACGTTGCATTGCGCGCGCTGGGAGAAGGGCGCGCGCTGTTTCGCCAGGAAATCCGGGATATTGGCGCAAATACGTTGCTCGGCGTGAGTGCAGCGCCGGTTGGCGAGCACGGCGTTGCTCTTATCTTTGCGCGTTTACCCGTTAAGGAAAGCGGGAAGGCGCCTTCGGAAGACGTGCTGGGGAGTCCGTATTGGGAATTCCTTTCCGCGCGCGTGGCGCAAGAGGTGAAGAACCCTCTGGTTGCGATCAACACGTTCGCGCAACTATTGCCTCGCAAATACGATTCGACCGAATTTCGCACGCAGTTCAGCGACGTGGTGCAAAAAGAAGTTGCGCGGATCAACCGGGTAGTAGAAACGCTCTACGATTTCGCGCGTCCGCCGCGCCTGTCATTGCAGCGCGCATCGGTCAACGACGCCGTTACAAACGTATTGGGAACATTCGAGGAAAAGTTTCGCGACGTGAACATCCAGCTCAACGTCGATTTCGACATGTCCAACCCCAATGCGGAACTGGATTCGTTGTATTTCGCGCAGGCGCTCCACAATGTTTTCCAGAATGCCTGCGAGATGATGCCGGGCGGCGGAAAGCTAAAAGTAGATACCCGCGCGCAGGGCGACATGTGCGAGATTACCGTTGCCGACACGGGGCCCGGCATTGACGCCGGTGTGGCGCCGCTCGTTTTTTTACCGTTTTTCAGCACGCGGGAAACGGGGATGGGGCTTGGCCTGAGTGTAGCGCACCGCATCATGCGGCAGCACCACGGCGATCTGAAGCTCGTGTCTTCGCAAGCTGGCTCGACGTTTGTATTTTTTATGCCCCTGCGAGGTACAGTATCCGCGTTGGCAGGCGCGCCGCGCGCCGTCGAGCAGGCAACTACGGGGGCAACGCATGAAGACCGTCCTGGCCGTTGACGATGAACTAAGCGTCCGAGAGGCGTACCGCCTTATTTTGTCGGATAAATACCGCGTGCTTCAGGCCGCGGACGGCCCGACGGCCTTGCGCATGATCAAAGACACCCACGTCGATCTGGTATTGCTCGACATGGTCATGCCTACTATGTCTGGCATGGAAGTGCTGGATGAGATCGCGAAGGAAGACCGGGACATTCCCGTTATCGTCGTCACGGCGGTGAAGTCCGTGGCGTCCGCCGTCGATGCAATTAAGCGCGGCGCGCGCGAGTACGTCATCAAGCCTTTCGACGTTGACGAGATCGCGCTGAAGGTCGATCAACTGATCTCCGACCAACAGCGCGAATGTGAGCTCGCTCTTTTGCGCGAAGCGGATATGCAGGGCTTTGAATCGATCGTGGGCGACAGCCAGGTGCTCAAACAGGCCCTTGCGATGGCGAAACGCGCGATGCTTGTTGATTCCACCGTGCTTGTCACGGGTGAAAGCGGGACGGGTAAAGACCTTATTGCGCGGGCCATCCATTCCGGCGGCAAACGCGCAAAGAACCCATTTGTCGCGGTGTCCTGTTGTGCAATTCCGCAGCAGCTTGTCGAAAGCGAACTGTTTGGCCACGAGAAGGGCTCGTTTACCGGCGCGACAGAGAAGCGCATCGGGAAAATGCAAATCGCGGACCGCGGCACGCTGTTTCTTGACGAAATCGGCGAAATGCCGCTCGAAGCGCAGTCGAAATTGTTGCGTGTGTTGCAGGACGGCCAGTTTTATCCCGTGGGCAGCACGAAAGTAATTGAGGTGGACGTGCGGTTTGTTTGCGCGACAAACCGCATCCTGCGCGACGCCATTTCCCAGGGAATCTTTCGCGAGGATTTGTATTATCGCGTCAATGTGCTGAACATTGAAATGCCACCGTTGCGCGATCGCCGGGAAGACATCCCGAGCCTTGTGAATTTTTTTGTCGCAAAACATAGGGTGCGCGTGAACGCAAAGGTAAAGCGGTTTGCGCCGGACGCCATGGGCGTTATGACGCGCTACGATTGGCCCGGTAACATTCGTGAGCTGCAGAATATGGTCGAGCGAATACTTGTCATGAATATGACCGAGCACGAGATCAGACCGGAACACCTTCGGGGAATTCTTACACCTTCAATTCCTGGCAACAACTCAATGACAAGTACGCCGGATATATCATCATCGGCGGCATCGGCGCTTGAGGAGTTCAATGGCCTCACCCTTGAGGAGGCCACGCGCCGGGTTGAACGCCACCTGATTACGCATGCGCTTGAACAATCCAACTTTGTGCAGTCCCGCGCCGCGGAAATCCTTGGCACGACCCGCCGCATTCTGAAGTACAAGATGGACCAATTGAATATCGATCAGCCGCCGGCGGCCAAAGAAGCGAGCTAGGGAAGTTTGTTCCAGATTTCTCATTCCCAAGCGGGAACTTGGGAACGAGGTTGTGTCGACGATGTTGGTTCGTGTCCAGAAAATGATTGGAGAGGGTAGTTTCGAATGAGCATTACCGTAGTTGGTTCGGTCGCACTGGACACAGTTGAAACATCCGAGGGACGAAATGACGAGGGATTAGGCGGGGCGGCGACTTATTTCGCGTTGGCGGCGGCGAATTTCACGGAGGTGAATCTTGTCGGCGTGGTTGGCGATGATTTTCCTGATCAACATGTTGAACTGCTTGCGGCCAAAGGCATCAACCTCGAGGGGCTCGAGCGCGCACCGGGCCGCACGTTCCGTTGGACCGGCAAGTATCACGAGGACATGAACAACCGCGACACGCTCGAGACGCAGCTCAACGTGTTCGAGCACTTTCATCCCAAGCTTCCCGACGCGGCAAGAAAAGCGCCATTTCTTTTTCTGGGTAACATTCATCCGTCATTGCAACTTGAAGTACTGGACCAGGCGAAGCCCAGGTTTGTTGGCCTGGACACGATGAACTTGTGGATCAATATTGCGCGAGACGAGCTCGAACAGGTGCTGCGCCGTGTTGATGTCATCATCATCAACGATTCCGAAGTGAAACTGCTCACCGGGGAAAACAATCTCATTCGCGGCGTTAAAGCCGTGCGCGCGCTGGGCCCTCGCATTGTTGTCATGAAGAAGGGCGAACATGGTTGCATGCTTTTTAGCGACGACGACGTATTTTCGGCGCCTGCGTATCCCCTCGAAAACCTGTGCGATCCCACGGGCGCGGGCGATACGTTCGCCGGCGGTTTCCTTGGGCATCTTGCGGGCGCAAACCAGACTGATAACGCGGCGCTTCGCCGCGCCGTTATCTACGGGAGCGTCGCCGCGTCCTTCACTTGCGAAAAATTTGGGCCAGACCGGCTCGCGGAAATTGATCGCGCGGAAATCGACGCCCGGTTTGGTGAATTCCAGCGCCTGGCCAAGTTCTAGCAGCGGCGTTTGCCCCTTACCTCCTATTCCAGTACCATTTGCCGCTAGTACCAAGAGGCGCTTCCCAATGGAAATTCATGCGACAACGCCGTCGGATTGGAAAAAAGCGGATACCGCGGCCGCGCTGGTTATTCCCCTTCGGGAGGACTCGGCGCTTAATTCGCCGTTGCTTTCTGATGCCGGGCGCGCCCTCGTTGGGGCTGTCCGCGATCGCAAGGTTTTTTGCGGAAAGCCGGGAGATTCGTATGCATTGCCCATCGCGGACGATGGCGCACGGGCAATTATTCTGATCGGACTTGGGCCGGACGCCGACCCCGACAAAGAGAAAATCCGGCGCGCCGCGGGCAAGGCAATTGACTGTCTGCGCTCACACCGGATCACGCGCCTGGTAATTGATTGCGAATCGCACCGTTGGCCCGTGCAAAGTTTTATTGACGGTATAGTTCTCGGACAATACCGGTATGACCGGTATAAGAAACCCAAACCCGATGCTTTTGCGGAAGAAATCGACGACGTGGTGCTGGTCGGCGCATCGGCCTTTGCGTTAGTTGATGAGGTTAGTGCATGCAATCATGCCGCGCGTGTCTGCGCGAACGCGAACTGGGCGCGCGACCTTGGCAATGCCGCATCAAACGACATGACGCCCGCGCAACTCGCGTTTGAGGCGCAAACCATCGCCGAGAAATACAAACTGGAATACGATTGTCTTGACGCGGGCCGCATGGCGGAGTTGGGCATGAACGCGCTGCTCGGTGTTGCACGGGGAAGCAAGGAACCGCCGAAACTCATCATCATCAGCCATCACGCCTCGCACGACGCGCCTACGCTTGCGATGGTCGGCAAGGGCATTACATTTGACACAGGCGGTATCAGCATCAAGCCGTCCGACAGCATGCACGAGATGAAATATGACATGTGCGGGGCAGCGGCTGTGCTGGGCGCGATGAAGACCGTTGGCCAGACAAAACCTACTATCAATGTTCTCTGCGTCGTGCCGGCCGCGGAGAACTGCGTCGATGGCAACGCGCAGAAGCCCGGAGACATTGTGCGCGCGTACAATGGAAAAACGATCGAAGTCCACAATACCGACGCGGAAGGCCGAATGGTGCTCTGCGATGCACTGGCCTACCTTGTTGATCACTACGCGCCAAATAAGATTGTGGACGTTGCTACGCTGACGGGAGGTGTCATCGTTGCGCTAGGTCATTACGCGGCGGGGGTGATGGCAACCGACGATGCGTTGTACGCGGAGATCGAAGCAGCGTCCAAAGTGACGGGCGAACGCGTGTGGCGGTTTCCGCTATGGGAAGATTATAGCGCGATGATGGAAGGCGAGCATGCCGACCTCTGCAACATCGGACCATCGCGCCAGGCCAGCGCGATTCAGGGCGGATGCTTTCTGAAGGAATTTGTTGGTGACACGCCGTGGGCGCATCTCGATATTGCGGGTACGGCCTGGGGCGCAAAAGGTATTTCCTATCTCGACACGAAGTTCGCAAGCGGTTATGGCGTGCGTTTGTTATCGGAATGGATTCGCGCCGAAGCGGATTCGCGCGCGTGACGGCTGAGGCGACAGGCGCGGCGCCGTCGCGAAAGCGCGCATCGGTCCACACGCTCGGATGCCGGTTGAACCAGTCTGAGTCCGCGATTATTGCGGAACAGTTGCGGGCGCAAGGGTATGAACTTGTGCCGTTCGGTGAAACCGCCGATCTCGGTATCATCAACACATGCACGGTCACGGGAGAGGCGGATTCGAAATCACGCCAATTGGTGAGAGCATTCGTTCGCAAGAACCCCGATGCCTATACCGCGGTGATTGGTTGCTACGCGCAAATGGGTTTCAAGGCTATTTCCGAGATCGAAGGCGTGGACCTGATTGTCGGTAATCAGGAAAAGCTGAATGTCCTGGCCTATGCCGCGCAAGGCAAAAATAATCGTCCGGTGATAGTGCGCGATCGCATTGACTGCGATGATTTCACGATCGAAGTGGTGGGCGACGCACCCGTGTCCCGCCGCGCAAATTTGAAGATTCAGGATGGCTGCGATTTCATGTGTAGTTTCTGCATTATTCCGTTTGCGCGAGGCCGGGCGCGAAGCCGTGAGTTCGCGAACTTGCTAGAAGAGGCGCGGCAACTCGCCGGTCGCGGCGCGAAAGAATTGGTCCTTACTGGCGTGAATGTTGGCACGTACGATTATGCGGGCAACGGTATCCTCGACGTGATCGACGCGCTGAACGAAATTCCGGGCATTGAGCGCATTCGCATCAGCTCGATTGAACCGACCACGATTCCGGATGGCGTGTTTGATCGTATGAACGACGAGGCGCACGCGCTTGTGCCGTACCTCCATATTCCGATGCAATCGGGATCGAACAAGGTGCTAGGGTTGATGAAGCGACGGTACACGCGTGAAGAGTTTGTTGATTTCATAAATCATGCGCAAGCCGCCGTGCCTGATCTCTGCATCGGCACGGACATCATGGTTGGCATGCCCGGTGAGTGTGACGATGCGTTTGCGGAGACTGTCGCATTGCTTGAACACAACCCGGTCCGGTATGCCCACGCCTTCACGTACAGCGAACGTGCAGGCACGGCATCAGTCAAATTGGCCGGAAAGGTCGATTCCCAGACCATGAACCGGCGGAGCGCGATTATCCGGCGCATTAGTGCCGGTAAACGCGAAGCGTTCTATAAGGAGTTTTCCGGCCGCGAGATGGACGTGCTGTTCGAGTGCGAAGAAAATGGCTATTGGACCGGGTATACGGGGAATTTCATCCGTGTTGCCGTGCGTTCGTCAAGTGATATGAAAAATATTATTGAAACAGTGCGACTTGAACAATTGTGCGGCGACTTGATGGAGGGTACACTGGTATCGGAGGCGTTGGTTTCCCGATGATCGCGATGGATATAGACAGCAGTGTGCTGGCGGCAAAAGAGGCGAAGTTGATTGCGCTCTTGTCGGAGTATGGCGCCCTCGCGGTGGCGTATTCTGGCGGGGTCGATTCGACGTATCTTTCCGATGTTGCTAACGATGTGCTCGGGGCCAACGCGCGCATTTTACTTGCCGATTCTCCGAGCGTACCGCGCTCCGAAGTGGCGGAAGCGTCCGACCTGGCGCACCTCCGCGGGTGGAACTTCGAGATCATTCACACCAGCGAGTTCGACAATGACGCCTACCTTAGTAACGATGGCACGCGCTGTTATCACTGCAGGTCGGAGTTGTTTGCGACGATGAGCGCATACGCGGAGAAGACCGGCATCGCAATTATGGCCTATGGGGAGATCGTCGACGACCTGACCGATACGACGCGTCTCGGCGCGAAGGCCGCGAAGGAATACCGCGTAGTCGCGCCACTGGTGGATGCGGGACTGACCAAAGCGGAGATTCGCGCGCTAAGTGTGAACCGGAACCTGCCCACGCACGACAAGCCCTCGTTCGCATGTTTGTCTTCGCGGTTTCCGGTGGGCACGCGGGTTACCGTCGAGGACCTGAAGAAAGTCGAGTGCGCGGAAGAAGTGTTGAAGCGGTATGGATTCAAACAGTATCGCGCGCGGCATCATGGGGACACTTGCCGGATTGAGATCGACCCGCACGACATACCAAAACTGGTGGACGACGCAATCCGGCAGGCGATCGTACGCGAAGTTACCGCGGCGGGATACAAATTCGTGACGCTGGACCTTTCAGGCTACCGCACGGGTAGCACTGCCGGGTAACGCGCGCGACTAACTCCACGCAATCAGCGTCGCGGCCTCGAAAAGCGCGGCGATTATGAGGATTGCGGCGGAGAGCAGCGTTCCTGAAACCACTACCTGTATTGCGCTTGTGAAACTTTCGCGCTTTCCATTGAACCATCGAACGATGTACAGCACGTATGCGCTCATGGCAAACGCCGCGAAAATGTAGGCTTCGCATTCGAACGACAGCGTGACGGAGTGGAAAGTCATTTTTTCGATGAGACTTGTCCAAATCGGCGAGAGTGCGAATCCAGCGATCAACAGGCTGAAGGCAGTCTTGAGTACTCCAATGAACGGAATCAACAGAGAAGGGAGTATGCTGAGGTAGAGCGTCTGTACGATAAAATTATTATAGAACGTTGCCCAGGCCGCGGCGAATACGTTTCCCGAGATATAGGCGTCGCCGATATGACTCAGGTCTCCCTCGGTAAAAAACCCGCTTACAATCGTGAGCAGGGTGAGGTTTTGTACTGGCGCCCAGACGGCCACAATGGAGGGGACAAAGTATGCGCCGTAACATAGCGCATGCATGGCGATGAACAATCCGCGATATTCAATTGCCGGGGCGACAAACCAACGGACGATCTCGAAGTGCTTTGCGAGATGACGAACAATGCGGACCTGCGCGAAGCCCGCTCCACACACAATCAGCGCAATCGCCCCCAAAGCGACAAACGACACCGGTTTGGAAACAGGTGCGAACGGCATAACGATGCTTGCGTTTTCATCGATTTCAGATTCCAATTCTTCGTGCGCCCGCGTTTGCCCCTGCGGATCGATCCAGCCGGGTTCGCCTTCTGCGTGCATGAGAAAGATCATTGCTTCGCTTTCGCGACATAGGTAAGAAAATGACAGCCCCGGAGTGCCGGATTGAAGTTTGCCCACCACGGTAAACACCTGGCCATCGACGGAAAAGGTATTGAGGCGGCAAAGCGCGCCGGCGATGACTTCATTGGAATTTGGGGCGGGGACCGAACCGGATTCAATCACGGTTGCCCAAACACCGTCGGGCATGTCCAACGCAGTTAATCGTTCGCGCGGATTCCAATCGATATTGGGCAACAGCGAATTGCCTGCCAGTTCCAGTTCGGGCGTGCCTGGAAAGTTTGATGCATCAATAAAGCGCATACGCGCGGCGATAGCTCCATCTGGGATATCACCCGATGAGCGAACGATCAGCGCATCTTTCCAAACCTGTGTGTCGATCCATGCGCGCTCCCGATAGGCGAGGACGCCAAGGACCAACATGCCAGCGATTACCAGCAGGGCCGGAACCAGCAGGCGAAGCGGTTGCGCCTCGACGAGTGGCGGCGAAAGGATCGACGTTTCGAGCGATTGCTCATCCATGGACATTACAGCGCGGCATACATTTTCTGGATCATATGTTCCATGACTCCGGTGAAGAACGGTTCCTGATTTGGGCCGAACCAGGACATGAGGTACATTTCGTAGGCTTCGTCGCCATTCGGATCCGCGGTTTCATAGTATTTCTGTGGAGAGACATACCCGATGTAGTCGCCGCAAAAGCTGAGCACCCACAGGTCCACGCTCTTGTCTTTCGCCCATTGCTTCATGTCCACGGCTATTTCGCCGCTCATGTCGCATGGCGTCCCATAGAAGAACATATCGCCGACGCGGATGCCCTGGACCCACGCGATGTTGTCGATACCGAGCATCGGCACAAGGTAGGGCGATACGCGCCAACTGCGGCCCATCGGCGTGAATTGCATCGATGGGATTTTGAACGGAAAGCCGACCGACGCGATTTCGACGCTGTTCGTAAATTTGGCATCCTTAGCCGCGTCCAAGACTTTTGTGGCCAGTGCTTCGCCCATGATTTGGGCTTTGGTGAATCCGTCGGGGCCCGAAATTTTCGGACCCATGCTGCCCACGGCGCCGCCGAGGTACATTGCAAATTTTCCCGTTTGCGCTTCTATATAACGATAGAGGTAGCCGGGATAATCCGCGGAGAATTCCATGGTTCCGCCGCCGAGGACGGTGGGATGCGCGGAGTAGGAGGATAGGTAGCATTCGTCGCCGTCCTGCTGTTTAACACGGAGAAACTTGAGCTGGTTGTCCGTGCCCGCGTCGCGGACGCGGTTGCGGATGTAGTCGGGAACGTCGAGCGTACCGTGAGCGATTTCGGCGGGTTCGAGGGCTTTGAATGCGGCGATGATGGCCTCACCGAACTCGTGGCCAATTTCGGTCGTAATGGCTTCATTGAACTGTCCGGAGAAGGCCGTACCGGCGAGTCCCGGCGCCCATGCCCCGGGACCGCAATGGGTATGCGATGCATTGAACAGGATGTCGTTGGGCGTCAACGAAGTCTGGGCCGCTGCGTCCGCCCGCGCGATGTTCGCGATGTTGTCCGGAACGATGAGCATGTCCGAGCCGACAATGACCACGGTATCCGTGCCGTCGCTCAGCGCGAGCGCGCGCACGAAGACGTCGTCATGCACTCCGGTAGAGGGTTTTCCTTCTCGATCACCATAGCCGGAGAGCGGTGTGCCAATGGGCGGCGTGATCGTTGCCTTGCCCCACCCGGCTTTCAAGACCCCTAATTGTTTTCCGATTGTTGTTTCGGCGAGATTTTTGTCCACGAGCGCGATGGCGTCCTGGAAGTAGCCTTCTTTCGTTACGTCGCTCGCTTCATATGCCGGCCACGGCCCGACAAAGATGACGAACAGCACGAGCAACACGAAAAATATCACCGCAGCCCACTTCAGAATCTTTTTAATCATTCCGCCCCCGTTTCACGTTTTCTGCCTGCACCTTGCCTACTGATCAATCGAAGCCTTTAACACACCGTCCCCGGCATGCGAAACCAACTCGAAAGCTTCCAGAGACTGTTCGAGTGGAAAAGAATGTGTGATCATGGACTTCACGTCAATCCGGCCCGTCGCGACAAGGTCGATTGCCGTTGGGAAATTAAAGAGGAAGCGTCTGCACCACGTCAGCGTTAATTCCTTGCGCCGCGCGATGTCGACGGGAAAGACGCCATTCTCCTCGCCGGAGATGCCGACGAGAATACAGCGTCCGGCTGGCCGCGCGATTCGGCAGGCGACGGCGGGCGTGTCGATGGAACGCGCGCAATCGAAAGCCACATCTACTCCGCGCCCGTTCGTCTCGCGCATGATTGTGTCCGGCTCGGGTTCGTTCTTCGCGTTAAACGCGTGGTCTATCCCGTGCGCGCGCGCGGCTTCCACGCGATAATCCAGCAGATCGCATCCGTAGATGCGCCCCGCTCCCGCGATGCGCGCGGCAAGCGCGGTCAACAACCCGATCGGACCCAAGCCCAAAATCGCGACGGTATCGCCGGGTCTCATGTTTGCGAGATCGATGGCATGCAGCGCCACCGCGAGGGGTTCGATCATCGCCGCTTCGGCCGCGCTCATCGAATCCGGCACTGGAAAGCAGAACGCCGCGTGTACGCAGATATACTCGCACAATGCGCCATCGTAGGGAGGCCCGCCGGGAAACTGAAGATTTTGGCAGACGTTGTAATGGCCTTTCAGGCAAAACTCGCAGCGGGTGCATGGGATGCCCGGCTCGACGGCGACGCGCTTTCCGATTAGCGAACGATTGGCGTCCGCGCCGACGTCTTCGACGATTCCCGCATATTCGTGGCCAAGGATAATTGGGGAAGTGATGATTGTTTTTCCGATGCGCCCCTCGGCGTAATAGTGCATGTCCGATCCGCACACGCCGGTGGATTCGATTCGAATCAGCGCCTCGTATGGTTTAGGCGTGGGCTTGGGCGTCTCGACAAGGCGCATGTCCCGCGGCGCAAACCACTTCACTGCTTTCATTGCACTCTCTCGATGCTGTTACGGCTGAATGTCCGCAACCGACGCGACAATATGTGTCGGCTGATACGGGAAACGGCGAATGTCCGTTCGCGCTGTCACCCCGCTTAACACAAGTATAGTCTCCAAACCGCTCTGTACCCCCGCGATAATGTCGGTGTCCATGCGGTCGCCAACCATGATGGTGTCCTCGGTATGCACGCCCAGGTATTTCAACGCCATTCGCATCATCAATGGGTTGGGCTTTCCCACGAAAAACGGCATCATCCCGCTGGCCTTTTCAATAAGGGAAGCCAACGCGCCGCACGCGGGCACGAGACCTGTCTCGCTCGGGCCCGAAGGATCGGGGTTGGTCGCAATGAAATGGGCGCCGGCGGCCACAAACCGGATGGCCTTCGTCACCATTTCGAAGTTGTAGTTCAGAGTTTCTCCGAGCACGACGTATTCCGGGTCATGGTCGGTAATTACCCATCCGATGTCGTGAATGGGCCCGGTCAGCCCGCTTTCACCAATGACAAATGCTTTGCCGCGCTCCTTTTGCGACTGAAGGAAGCGCGCGGTTGCCATGGCGGACGTAAAGATATTCTCCGCTGGAATGTCGAGTCCGCCCACCTTTAATCGGTGTGCAAGGTCTCGTTGAGTGAATAGGGGATTATTTGTAAGGACCAGGAAGTTTACTTTGGCGTCAGCCAAGCGGTTAATGAAAAGATCAGCACCCGGAATGATGGTCCGTCCGCTGACGAGGACACCGTCCATATCGATTAAATAGCTTTTGGGCATGTCTTGGGAATTGTCCTTGTTTAAGGGTGTAAATTGCAGCTTCAATTGCGTATTAGGAGCAATATACGAAAGTCGCAAGTCGAAACAATGCAATATCTTACCATGAGCTATAAATAAATACGAATATCCCGTATAAGTTGGTAAAGTTCTAAAACGCTGTGGTATAAATTAACCGCTACAGTCGGGTGGGTTGAGCAACTTGGATGCAGGGTGCGAGGTTTCGCACTGAACAAGGGTGGGCATAGTGCATTACAATATTTCCCGGACGGTCGCGGTTTGCCTTTTCAGTGCGTTTCTTATTCCGTGGGCGTCGGCGGTTCCCGTGGCATCTGAATTCGTTGCGGATGGATTTACGAACCCCTTATTTGTGACCCATTCACCCGGAGACTCGACGCGGCTTTTCGTGGTCGAGCAAGGCGGAGTAATCAAGGTAATCGAAAACGGCACTGTCCTCGGGACTCCATTTTTGAATTTGAGCTCGCTTGTGCAGACTGGCGGCGAGCGGGGGCTGCTGGGTCTAGCTTTCCATCCCAATTACCAGGTGAACGGCTTTTTTTATGTGAACTATATCGACCAAAGCACTTACCCCGGCGACACCATAATTGCGCGGTATACGGTTTCGGGGAATCCAAACGTGGCGAACAGTGGCAGCGCGGTTGTCTTCCATTCTTTCGATCAATACGAGACCAATCACAATGGAGGCTGGATGGGTTTCAGCCCGAATGACGGCTATCTGTACATCGCTTCGGGCGACGGCGGCGGCGGCGACGATCCGCTCGACGCGGGACAGGATATCAATACGAATCTGGGAAAAATACTCCGGCTTGACGTGGACGCCGCGGCGCCATATACGCCCAGCACGAATCCTTTCTTCGGCGCAACGCCTGGCGAAGACCGGATTTGGTCCTATGGACTCCGTAATCCCTGGCGGTGCAGTTTTGATCGGACCACTGGCGACCTGTGGATAGCCGATGTTGGCCAGGGATTCGCGGAGGAAGTGAATTTCCAGGATGGCGCGAGCACTGGTGAGGAGAATTATGGATGGGACGTCGCGGAAGGTTTCGAGTGCCTTGGCGGTGGCGGCACTTGCGGCACGAATCCCGGCTTCACCCCGCCGATACTTGACTACCCGCGCAGCGACGGGCATTCCATTAGCGGCGGGTATGTCTATCGTGGCACGGCCATTTCGGGTCTGCAAGGGACTTATTTCTACGCAGACTTTATCTTTGCTGAAATCCGATCCCTCGAATACAACGGGTCGGTACAGAACTTTACAATAAGGCTGACTGGAGGCACGGGCGAACTCGATCCGCCCGGCGCGCGCGAAATCAGCTCTGTCGCGTCGTTTGGAGAGGACGCCGACGGCGAGCTATATATCGTCGACTACGACGACGGCGAGATTTTCAAAATCGTCGGCACAGGGGCTCCCGACACGGATGGGGACGGCCTTAGCGACGTGGAAGAGGGAACGCTCGGGACGAATCCGAACGATCCTGATTCCGACAACGATTTGTTGGACGATGGTGACGAAGTGAACACGTACAATTCGGATCCGCTTGACACCGATTCGGATAGTGACGGCCTGGATGACGGAGCGGAAGTGATCACGCATGGCACTGACCCGACCGACACCGACTCAGACAACGACGGCCTGGACGACGGCGCTGAGGTCAATACGCACGGTACTCAGCCCGACGACAGCGATACCGATAACGATGGACTGAGCGATGGCGCCGAGATCAACACACACGGCACCGACCCGTTGGACAGCGACTCGGATAACGACGGCCTGACGGATGGCGATGAAGTCAACGTCATTGGCACGCAGCCGGACGACGCTGATACAGATAACGATGGCCTGAATGATGGCGACGAAATGAACGTCTACGGCAGTGACCCGCTTGTCGTCGATACTGATGGCGATGGTATAGACGACGGGGTCGAAGTGAATACTTATGGTTCCGATCCGACCTCCGGAGATACGGATGGTGACGGACTTGGCGACTTTGACGAAGTCACTACCTATCTCTCAGATCCAACGCTTCCCGACACCGATGGGGATGGCGTGCTCGATGGAACGGAAGTGAGTTTTGGGACAGATCCCACGGACCCGCTCGATTTCCCGCCAGTACCCGCGATGGGAATCGTTGGCGGTCTTGTGTTGGGGCTTGGGTTGGCGATCATTGGCGCGATGCGAATCCGCCGCCGCCGCGCCGAAGTACTATAGGACGCGGCAATAGCACTAATGGCGCCCCCGGTCAATATGGCCAGGGGCGCCATTTTAATTGCCGGATTGATGCGCTATCGCAAGCAATGTTAATTTGATGCGTTCTTTATGACCATTATAATTCACACAATCTGTTTTCGTCCCGGGCGCGCGCATGTCTAAAGTGCAAACGCGGATGGGGACGCACTGGGACTGGGTAGTGGCGGCGCTGTTGCCGATTGCTTTTCTCGCGCCGTTTCTAAACAAGCCGGTCCACATCGACGACACTGCGTATATTGTCATTGCGAAGCACATTCTCGAAGACCCCCTCGATTACTACGGAGTATCCCTGAACTGGGATGGGACCGAGCGCCCTGTCCACGAATGGCACGCGAGCCCGCCGCTTGCGAATTTTTACCTCGCACTGATTGGTGGACTATTTGGCTGGAAGGAATGGGTGCTCCACGTGGGTTTTTTGTTGCCCGCGATGCTTGCGGGTTTGTCCACCTATGCACTTGCACGGCGCTTTTGCAAGCGCCCATTGCTCGCGTGCGCCGCGACCATCTGCGCACCCGCGTTTGTGGTAAGTGGCACATCGCTCATGCTCGATATGTGGCTGCTTGCATTGTTCGTTGGCGCGCTCGCGCTGTGGGTTGAAGGATTCGAGCGAGGTCAGACGCGTTGGCTGATCGCCGCGTGCGGTGTCGCCGGTCTCGCCATGTGGACAAAGTATTTTGGCGTCGCTCTCGTTCCATTGTTTGTCCTGTACGGCGCCTTAAAATTTTCCCGCCCGAAATGGTGGTTGGCCTGCTTGCTGATTCCGATCTCGATGATTGCTGTCGAGCAGACTTGGTGCTACTACCATTACGGTCATCTTCTGTTCCGGAACGTCGCGGATGTAGTGTTCGACCAACGCATCCAAAACCGGAGCATGTGGGCATGGCTGTTGATTGGATTCGCGTTCACTGGCGGCTGCACTTTTTCCATCATGCAGCTTGGAGCAGTCCTGTGGAAGGGCCGGGTACGTTTACTCGGGTTACTCATTTGGGTTGCCTTTGCGCTTGTGCTCGCCGGGCTGGGGCGCGCTGGCAACGGCGTGCTCACCGGTGGATTTGATCTTCCAATTGTTTCGTCATTCGTATGCGCGATCCTCGTTCTTGGCGGCACACAGCTTGTCACATTATCGTTGTGCGAAATACGTCACCGCGGGGAACCGGAATCATGGCTACTGGTGGCGTGGATTGCGGGCACGTTCATTTTTGCGTGTTTTGTTACATGGTCCGTAAACGCGAGGAGCCTGTTGCCGCTCGTGCCGGCGGCGGCAATCATCGCGGCGCGGCGTCTCGATTATCTTTCATTTGTAAATGTCAGACGCGCGAACTTCCGCATGCTTCTGGCGCTGGTTCTGTCTGGGGTCATTTCATTGCTCGTCGCGCGCGCGGACATGACTTGGGCGCAATCGCAACGCCTTGCGGCAGAGCGATTCCGGGAACGGGCCGTGGGCTTTCCCGGCACTGTGTACTACCAGGGACATTGGGGTTTCCAGCATTACATGACCGAAGCGGGGTTCAAGCATTTCGAGTTGGACCGTACGGTACTGCTGCCGGGAGACATCGTCATCAGCCCGCAAAACAACAGCAATGTCACGCCGTTGCCCCGCGAGTACGTCGAAATGCGAACGCGGGAAACGGTTGCGATTGATCGCCGGATCGCGACCATGTCCCTTCCTCTTGGCGCGGGATTCTATTCGGACTTGTGGGGACCGATGCCGTTTTCGTTGGGACTGGCGATGCCGCCAGATGCGTATTACCTCGACTATATTGCGCAGCCGCGGTGAAGTGAGGTATCCGGGTGCCGGGTGCCGTGTGTCGAGTGTCGGGTGTCGGATGGCGGGAGTTGGGTAACGGGTATCGAGATCAGATACTTCGGGATCGTTTCACGAGAACGGAACAGATTTAACTGAGAGCGTCGATCCTTTACGATGGGGCGTTTCCGAAGGTAGTGGAGAGGAGAAGGCCAGCGATATGGAAGTAGTTATTCGGCCCACGGAGCAGGACGCCGCGGAACTTACCGCGCGCTTTATCGCGGCGGGTATCAGGAAGAAACCGAAGCTGGTGTTGGGCCTTGCGACGGGCCGGACGATGGAATCGGTCTATGAGCGCCTGGTGCGCATGCACAACGAGGAGGCGCTCGACTTCTCACTCGTCGAGACGTTCAATCTTGATGAGTACATCGGGTTGTCCCCGAAACATCCGCAATCGTATCGACACTATATGGATCACCACCTGTTCGATCATGTCAATATCGATCCGCGAAACACCAACCTTCCACGGGGCGACGCGAAGGATATCGATGCGGAATGCGCGGCGTATGAGGCGTTGATTCGCGAGCGGGGGGGAATTGGGCTGCAGGTGCTTGGGGTTGGCCGTTCGGGGCATATAGGGTTCAATGAACCGCTTTCGGCCATGCAATCGAGGACCCGCGCGAAGGCGCTTACACCGGAAACATTGCGCCAAAATTCCCCGTTGTTTGACAAACCTGGCGACATCCCGCGGCGCGCCATCACCATGGGTGTTGGCACCATACTGGAAGCGAAAGAGTGCATATTGTTGGCGGTTGGCGATGAGAAGGCCGATGTCATCGCCAAAGCGGTCGAGGGGCCGGTGACCAGCATGATATCGGCATCGGCGTTGCAGCTTCATCCGAGTTGCCATGTGATTGTCGATGAAGCAGCGGCGGCAAACTTGCAGAATAAGGAATACTACCGCTGGATTTTTGAAAATGAGCCCGATTGGGACGAGTTTCGCTGATAGGGAAAATCAGTGTCGATTACGAGGACGATTACGATAACGATAGGGAGTCGTGGTCCCTGCGGGCAGCGGAATCACCAACAGAGGATTAAGCTATGCCGGAAGATTTGAATGCACAGTTCGAGCAGGCAATAAAAGATGTCACAGCATTGTCACAGGCTCCCGACAACGACGTAATGCTCAAGCTTTATGGGTTGTACAAGCAGGCTATAAAAGGTGATTGCGCCGGCGCGCGCCCAGGCATGCTCGATTTCGTGGGCCGCGCGAAATTCGATTCATGGAAGGCGGTCGAAGGCGCCACGCTTGATGAAGCCAAACAACGCTATATCGATGTCGTGACCGATCTGGTCGCGAAGGAAAAAGGCTAACTCCACACCCGATTACGAACAACGTGAATCAAAACGATATTGAGGTACTTCATGGCCCCTCGCCAAGTTTCGATTTCCGAAATCCCGTCGTTGGTTGGACAGGAAATTGGCGTGTCCGAGTGGCACGACGTCACGCAAGATGAAATCAACGCGTTTGCAAAGGCCACTCACGATGAGCAATGGATACATGTTGACGTTGAGCGTGCAAAACGGGAGTCGCCTTTTGGCGGGCCAGTAGCTCATGGTTATTACACATTATCTGTTGTGCCATTTTTGATGGAACAGGTTTGGACGGTGTCCGGAGCGTCCGCGGCACTCAATTACGGGCTGAACCGGCTGCGATTTCCCGCGCCGGTGTTGGCGGGCAGCAGAATTCGATTACACGTTTCGCTGAACACGGTAGAGGATGTCGCAGGAGGCATTCAGGTTACTGTGAACCTGAGCATGGAAATTGAAGGGGGTGCGAAACCAGCGTGTGTCGCGGAGGCATTGTACCGTTTTTACGGTTGAGCCTTCAGCCCGCGGCCATAGCGCTCGCGACTCGATCAACTTCTTCCTCTGTGTTGTAGAAGTGCGGCGAAAACCGGATGAAAAACGTTCCTTTACGATTCTGCCGCAACGACGCAACTATTCCTGCGTTCTCCAACGACTTGTAGATGGCGCGCATGTCCTTGTCAGGATGCGCCACGGTCACGATTCCCGAAGCCCAAGGCTCTGCCGCGGAAATTGAATCGAGCATCGCCGCGTTGTTCGCGCCCGATTCCGCAAAAGTAGAGTATCCCGAATCGCGCAAATGCGCCAACAAGGCGCGGCGCAATGCCAGGAGCCGCTCACCTATTGCGTCAACTCCGGTACTCATTAATAGTTCCATCGACGCGAGCATACCGATGATTCCGGGCATATTCAGCGCGCCGGGTTCGTAGCGGCGGCCACCGGATTCATATTGGAGGACTTCCTGCGTGACAAATCCGGGAGAGACGACGTTCCATGATCCGAGCAGTGAGGGCCGCAACATCTCCTGATGCTCCTTCTTGATGAACACGATGCCCGCGCCCATTGGCCCGAGTAGCCATTTATGGGAGTCCGCGCTCAGAAAATCGACGTGGGCGACCGATAAGGGAAAAGCACCCAAGGTTTGGATGCCATCTACACAAAACAGCACATCGCGTTCGTGGAGCCGTCGTCCGATCTCATCGATATCGGTCCGGTATCCGCTCAAAAAATGGCACGACGCCAAACTCACCAATCGCGTTCGTGATGTGAGTACAGATTCGATTGCATCCCATGTAATAAGGCCGGGAGCAATGGGCTGCACGCGCACCGGTCGCACACCTTTTTCTTCCAGGCCGGTCCAGGGATAGACGTTCGCGGGATAGTCGTCGGCATAGAATACGACCTCGTCGCCTGCTTGCCACGGCATTCCGTTTGCCACCAAACTTAACCCCAGCGATGTGGGACCGAGTAATACGATTTCGTCCGCAGTCGCGCCAATCAGCCGCGCCGAGGTCTGCCGGGCTTTGAGCATCTGCCCATTGGACCAAGCGTTTTCCTGCGGGCCCACTGAGCCCCGCGCGCAATATTCCGCCATTGCATCAACAGCGACTTTTGGCAACGGCGCGACACCGGCATGGCCCATAAAAATGCGTTCGGCGACGACCGGAAACTGTTCCCGGCGAGTGGATTCGTTTGAAATAATGTCGAGTAGTTTCATGGGAGGAAAGAATACCGGTTGTTGCATGTTTTTGCGATGAACATCTCAATGCTTTCTATTCTGCGATTCGCTTGTGCACCCGAGCTGACGCAATCAAAATGAGCGAGAAAGGAATCCACCAGACAATGTCATTGCTTAGAATAATGAAACCCGTTCGCCATGGCATTACCCCATTTGCCGCACTTGAAACAAACCCTATCGGTCCGAACAATTTCCCCAAAAGTCCGGCCAAAACAACGGGCCAATGACGCAGTGGGGCTCGGGCGGCAAACCAATACGCAACCCCATACACGCCCACAATCATTCCGATGCATTGCCACAGCGCCTGTTCCCGACTACTGGGATCGAGAAACCCGAGCCAGGTCAATGTCATTTTGGGCGCTAAACCGGCCAGAACCCCAAAGCATGCATTGTACAACGCCGCTGCAACCAAGACCTTGGTCATCCATTTGGCATGGCATGATTCGCTATTATCCAGTTTATTTTGCATTGGGGGCACGCATGGGTTGGCCACCAAGCCGCAAAACCGCTACAGCATCCTGAGTTCCGGAAATAAGCACCAGGACTGCCATCACTACGAATATCGCGCGAAGAAATTCGGGTACTGCGGGAAAGTATGTTATTGACGTGGCATGATAAAAATAACGCCCGCCTTCGTAGAATACACTCGAGACCATTGCTCCAAAAACCATGGCAATAACGGTGTGTAACACGTACTCGCCACTGGGGAGGCCGTTGAAAAATGACCGGCTCTTCCTTTCAAGTGCAAAGTCTATCAGCGAGATGAGCAAATCAAAGATTAGGATTATTACCAGTAGCCCGAACCACCATCCTTTTAGCGAAAAATTCGGAAGCAATACAAACAGCACAGCGTAGGTCGGCCCACGCAGACTGTGCGTTATGAGTTCGGCGCGCGAGTCAGGGTGATTGCGAATCCCGTGGGACACTGAGTGATACATAGCGATGTCTGCCGCACCGAGAACTCCCAGCACGAAAAGAAGGTAACTGGCGACTTCCATATCTAGATATCCCCCGGCTTCCGGAATTCGAATGCAGACTGGGCGAGCTGTTGAAGCTCTGTTGCGCGATAGGCAAACATGGCGTGCAAGCTTTTTGCCACCATAAGTCGCGTTCCAATTTCGCCGCCATACGGCCATTTCAGACGGCACGAAATGGTGTCGCGAATCAGTGTTCCACCTCCGCTGTTTTCGAACAGGTGTGTATGGTCGAACTGTTGAAATGGCCCGTGGATGAGCGTTTCCGAAAATAGATTTGGTGCGTCATACTGCGTGAACTGGAATCCCATTACGACGGGAAGGACGGCGGCCGTTGTTACTTCTATCCAAAATTGGCCGCCAACTTGAACCGAATCGCCACAACGGAGCATGCGAAACGTGGGTTGGCCGGTCATCAACACTTGCAAATTACCGGGGCACGCGAAAAAGGAAAACACTTCCGACCGCTTTGTATTTACATGCGTTTCGAATTGAAAGCGAATTGTTCGACTCCATGTTCCGTTACATTCGACTGCTTGCTATTTCATGATCATTTGAATCCGGCCGAGAAACTGTCTCGCCCTCGCGGAGGTCGTATGATACTTGAGGAAATGTGAGTGGCCTGCCGTCGCTATCATTTGTGCTTCGTCCGGATGGGCTAAATAGTGCGCCAGCTTCTGTTCCAACTCCGGCAGGTCATCGAAAAAGTTCGCTGATTCTCCGGCGATAAAGTTAAATGGTATCCGAACCAGTGGCCGTTCTGCGAGCAGCATGCAGCCGTGCGCGGCCAGTTCCCAATACCGCACGGTATCGAAACCGAATCCAAAAAAAGATAGCCCGATACGTGAGTCCGCCAGCGACTGTTTATACATTTC
>JAWXCN010000169.1:0-11937 GCA_034408725.1 Candidatus Hydrogenedentota bacterium | reverse complement strand
GCCATAGTTCTTGGGTTGAAGCTCGCCCTGGCAGTATACCGTTCTGCCGAATTCGCCGCCCCAGATGACGATGGTGTCGTCGAGCATGCCACGATTCTTGAGATCTGAGATGAGGCCCGCGGTGGGTTGATCAACGTCGCCGCAGTTCAGGGTAATGTCTTTGGGCAGGTTGCCGTGCTGGTCCCAGTCGCGGTGGAAGAGTTGGATGAACCGCACGCCACGCTCGGCAAGCCGGCGCGCCATAAGACAGTTATAGGCGTAGGTGCCTGGTTTGCGCGCCTGCTCGCCGTATAGCGCAAAAGTGCTTTCCGGCTCATTCGCGAGGTCGCTCAGTTCCGGTACGGATGTCTGCATGCGGTACGCCATTTCGTATTGCGCGATGCGGGTGTCGATTTCCGGGTCCTGGTATGCCGCAAGCTGTTTCTGGTTTAGTTCAGCTATCCCGTCAAGCATGCGCCTGCGTGTTTCCGAATCGATCCCCGGCGGGTTCGAGAGGTACAGCACCGGATCGCCGCCCGAACGGAATTTTACGCCTTGGTATTCCGATGGCAGAAATCCTGCTCCCCAGAGCCGATCAAACAATGCCTGCGCGGGCCGAACCATATCTGATCGCGAAGTCATTACAATGAAGCCGGGCAGGTCTGCATTTTCGCTGCCGAGTCCATAGCTCAACCATGCGCCAAGACTCGGGCGTCCCGGTTGTTGGCTACCAGTCTGGATATAGGTGATGGCCGGATCGTGGTTGATGGCTTCGGTGTTCACCGTCTTGATAAAGCACAGGTCATCGGCGATAGAGGAAACGTGGGGGAGCAGTTCGCTGATCCACGCGCCCGACTGGCCGCGTTGCGCGAACTTGAACATGGGAGCGGCCATTGGAAACTTCGCCTGACCGGAGGTCATCGTGGTCAGGCGCTGGCCCATACGCACGCTTTCCGGAAGGTCCGTGCCATGCACCGTTTCCAAGTGCGGTTTGTAATCAAAAAGATCGAGTTGCGAGGGACCACCAGACATGAACAGGTAAATTATCCGTTTCGCCTTCGGCGCGAAGTGTGGGCCTGGCATCACGCCGCCCGCAGTCGCGGCTTCTGCGACTGCGGCAAAGGTCGAAGGATTCAATAGCGACGTAAGCGCCGCCAGGCCAATCCCGCAACTACACCGGTCGAAGAAGTGCCGCCGCGTGATTAGGTGTTCTGTATCGCGTAGTGGATTCATGGCATTTTCTCGCATCTAACAGCTTATAGCGTAACATAACGAGTATAACACAGACGTTGAACCGCTTTAGCCGAGATATTGGTTCCGGCAAAACAGGTGTAATTCGGATTTTTAGCCTCTATAGTGCGATGACATTTGACTGGCGGAAACCAAATCCGATGACGATACCTCGCGAATTCAGCTCTAGTAAGCGTGCGCGATACACAGCGAACCTCGGTGTTGTACTTGCTTTGACCGCGCTACTCACGTGCCTCGTCCTGTTCTTTTTCTATTCGCGATGGTACTTCGCGGCCGGCGCAGGCGTTGCCGCGCTTCTATTCTGCTTTGCTTGGCAAGCCATGCTGGTCGCACGCCGCCGGATCGTTACTGATCCCAAACATCTGATCGAGGTCCGGCCGGACTGGCTTCTTCGAAAAAGTATTCGCCCGATCGTGCGTGTATTCCCGTATGCCATGTGTCGCCTGACCACGAAAGCAGAATCGAATATCGTCAAAGAGGCGACATTTACCCGAGTCGACTCCACATCTTCCGTAACGCTTCCGGCGTCGCTCGTCAACTTTTCGGAGCTTGTCGCGTTTCTCCGTGAACAAATGAACTCTAACGATGTCGCCGGCTTCGACACAAAGTATTTGGATACGCTGCTCAAGAAGGGACTGACGCTTCGTTACGGCACTCCAGCGCAAGCAACCCAAAACTCCAGTATCGGCGTAAGCAGCGCAATCAGTTTCGTATTATCGATGGTGGGGGGCGCGGTCGGCTCATTTGCAGGAAATCTATTGGCACATGCAGCCGAGGCTATGCTTTCCAATACAGCGGGGTCGCTCTCACGATTTGCGGGAACCCGGATTCGCCTAGAGTACGATGGTATAGTGCGCGAGTCGCTTTTTGGACATGAGCGAATCGCATACCGGGACGTTCGCCAATGCAGTCACGTCAAACGTTACTCTCAGCGCGCGCTCGGCATCATGTCCAGCCAAGACACCATCTACGTTTACGATTCACTTGTAGGATTTGATCTGGTCGAGCGAGTTTTCAAAGCTAGATGCAAGCCGGATATTTGGCCCAAACACGCATTCCCGTGGGAGTTGCAATTGTCCAGTTGGGGTGTGGTGCGAATGTGCATTGTAATGCTCATACTTTTTATTGGGGCCACCTGCGGTTACGTATTCGCCGTTTACGAGAAAGGTCCCTTGGAATACACATGGGCAGAATGGTCGAAGCTACTCGGGGTGGCAGCGCTGACCATCACAATCAGTCTTGGTATTTGGTTCGACCGGCGACGACGGTACGTGTTCACGAAGGACGAAATCGAATTGCATCGACGGAAAATCACGCGACGCATTCCGATCTCCAGTGTGACAAGTTTTCGAATTCACGAAGATGGCGACAGGAAAGGTGTGGATATAGAGTATCCGGGCGGCCCCCTGCAGATTACTCAGGAAATCACCCGTGTATCCATCGCAGGAATCATTGATGCGTTGCGGTCATTGTATCCCACGATAGCGTGGAGTAGTAGCGACGCAATGAGCGCAGAAGAGGACGTGGACTTTGCTCTGAGCGAATTGGACGCCAAATAGAGCGGGTGCCCAGCCTGTACAAGCCTCGAAGAATTAATGTTCTGGCGCGGGGTCTTCGTGTCCGTGCAATTCGCCGTGCAGCACGCGCTTGTCGATGGGGAGGACGGACGGCACAGTTGGGGAGCTGGTCCATGCGTCCGATTGATGGACGAAATCACGGGCGAGATAATCGGGAAGAAACATTCCTAGCAGGATGAACAGCCAGAAGAACGCGCTTGCCACAAATATCCACGTGAGTCTTGTACTGTATTTCACGTTCATGAAGAAGAGGACTATCAGCCCGGCCTTGATGATGGCGATGACCATAGCGACGACGGCGTTCATCGAACCGAGGTCGATGTATGCCGCTGCGACGGTCAATAGCATAAGCACGGCGAGCGCGATACCGGTAACAACGTAAACTTTAATGGGAACGATAGTGTGCCCGTGCGCGCCGTCGTGTGCATGAGAATCGTGAGCCATGACGAAATACGTCTCCCTAAACCGCCGGCATTATCCGTGCCGTTGGACCAAATAAAGCAAGGGGAACAGGAACACCCAGACAATATCTACGAAGTGCCAGTAGAAGCCGAACAACTCGACCTTCATGTATCGCTGTGGCGAGAAATAGCCTTTGTATGCCAGGGCCATAATCCATATCAGAATTCCAGCGCCGATGATCATGTGCAGTGCGTGCATGCCAGTCATAATGAAATAGAGGACGAAGAACAGTTCGATCTGCCCTTCTGTCGGCGAGCCGATGACCGGGCCTGTCCAATGAAAATTCGCCCCGGGAATGAGATGGTGAAAGAATTTATCCTTGTACTCGAAGTATTTCACGACCAGAAACGTAAGGCCAAGTATCAGCGTCAACCACAAACCCAGTTTCAGGCCGCGCTGCCTTCCGGTTTGCGCGCACCAGACCGACGACGCCATGGTCACGCTGGAAACCAGCAGGACGACGGTGTTGCCGCCTCCCTGCCAAACGTTCAACGCGCCGCTCGCAGTCGCCCAGGCATCGGGAAACTTGATGCGGTACACGAGGTAGGACACAAATAATCCGCCGAAGAACATGACTTCCTGGGCTAGGAACAGCCACATTCCCAGCACGGCAGACTCGGTCTGCTGCTCCAAGTCCTCGAAATGGTGGGCTACGAGCCCGTCACTGCTATGCGCCACTGTGCGATTCCTCTGTCGTGTACGAATACGCTTCTTCGACAACGATGGGTTGGCCATCGGGGAAATTAAAGGTTGGTGGGGGGGAGGGGACCTGCCATTCGAGGCCTTTCGCGCCCCAGGGATTCATGCCGGCCACCGGCCCTTTCACGAGGGACCAGACAAGATAGAACGGCTGAAGTATATATCCTATGCCAAGTATAGAAGCGCCCGCGCTGGACATGACATTCAGCACCTGAAATTCCTCTACATACTGGTGGTAGCGCCGTGGCATGCCCAGGAAACCGAGAATGAACTGCGGGAAAAAGGTCAGGTTGAACCCGACGAACACGAGAATTGCCGCAATGCTCGCCAGGGCCGCGGGATACATTCGGCCCGTCATCTTTGGCCACCAGAAATGAAGGCCGCACATATAGGCCATGACCATTCCGCCCACCATCACGTAGTGGAAGTGGGCCACGACAAAGTAGGTGTCGTGGAAATGAATATCGTTTGCCATCGAGGCCAGGATCAATCCTGTCAATCCGCCGACGAGAAACAATCCGATAAAGCCCATCGCGTATAGCATGGGCGCCTCGAACGTGATTTGGCCTTTATAGAGTGTCGCGGTCCAGTTGAAGACTTTGATCGCCGAGGGCACCGCAACCAGGAACGATAGCAATGAGAAGACGAGGCCCGCATACGTGGACTGCGTGCTCACGTACAAATGGTGGCCCCAAACAAGGAACCCGATGATTGCAATCGCAAGGCTCGAGAATGCAATGAACTCGTATCCGAAGATGCGTTTGCGTGAGAAACACGGAATCACTTCCGATATGACGCCCATGCCCGGCAGAATCATGACGTACACGGCGGGATGTGAATAGAACCAAAACAGGTGTTGGAAGAGGACGGGGTCTCCGCCAAGCTGCGGATCAAAGATACCGACGCCCCAGACGCGTTCCACGGCCACCAGCACCAGCGTTATGGCGATGACGGGTGTGCCGAGCACCTGAATTATGCTGGTGGCGTAATGCGCCCATACGAACAAGGGCAGGCGGAACCAGGTCATGCCTGGCGCGCGCATCTTGTGTACGGTCACTATGAAATTGAGGCCGGTGAAGATGGAGGAGAACCCGGCCATGAATGCGGCCAGAATCGCCAGCGTGACGTTCGACGCTGCGTAGGTTGTGCTGTAGGGAGGGTAAAAAGTCCAGCCGGTATCGATTCCCCCGTTAATCACCACACCGATGGCCATGACTCCGCCAAATACATACAGCCACCAGCTCAGCAGGTTGATTTTGGGAAAGGCGAGGTCTTTTGCGCCCACCATGATCGGCAGCACGAAGTTGCCGAGCGTCGCGGGCACGGACGGAATCAGGAAGAAGAACACCATGATCACGCCATGTAGCGTGAATGCCTTGTTGTACATGTCGCCCGTCAGGAAGTCGCCCTTGGGCGTAATCAGTTCGAGGCGAATGAGCATTGCAAAGAGGCCGCCCATGCCGAAGAAGATTGTGATCGAAATCAAATACAGGACCGCGATGCGTTTGTGGTCCGTGGTGAACAACCACGACATGAGCGTCGATTTCGCGTTGATATAGTTTTTCGGCGCGGCGGGTATCACGTCGGGCCGTGCGGCAATGCTACTCATGACTTGGCGCCACTCTTTTCATCTTTCAGGGACTTGATGTAGTTGATCAGGGTCATCAGGTCCTGTTCTTTAATCTGGTTTCGGAACAAAGGCATTAGCGGGGGATAGCCCGCGACCAGTTTTGCCTGGGAATTCAGAATCGACTCGCGCAGGTATTCCTCGTCCGCTACGACTATGGAACCGTCGTTCAATTTGACTTCCTTGCCGAATACGCCCTTCAGCGTTGGACCGCGGGGGCTGGTGCCGGTATGGCAAGTCACGCAACCCAGTTTGGTGAACAACTTCTCGCCCGAACTCGCCATCGTCACGCCGGTATCAGTGCCGGCAAGCCATGCCTGGTAGCGTTCCGGCGTCAACGCGGTCACGGTGCCGACCATGCGTGAATGGTCGGTGCCGCAGTATTCCGTGCAAAATAAGTGGTACTCGCCTTCTTTCGTCGCATTAAACCAGAGCGAAGAAAAGCGGTTCGGAAGCACGTCTTTCTTTACCCGAAACGCCGGGATGAAGAAGCTGTGGATCGTATCTTCCGAGGTCATCGTGAGCTTTACCGGCACACCGATGGGCACGTGCAGCGCGTTGATTTCGCGCTTGCCGGTCGGGTGTTGAATCTTCCACATCCATTGCTTGCCTGTGACGAGGATTTCCATGGCGCCTTGCGGCGTCTTGGTGAAATCGATATACGCGTATGCCGAATAGAAGAACACGAGGACCGCGGCCACGAGCGGGATAATCGTCCACGTCAATTCGAGCGTGCGTTCGTTATCTCCCCGAATGGTCCTGTCAACATTTGTTCCCTTGCGGTACTTCACGCAAAAATACACGAGCGTGAACACCACCGAGAAGAAAAAGAACATAGACATCGCCAGCCATCCGTAAAACAGAAAGTCCATTTTCCCGGAGATGGTTGACGCCTGTTCGGGTATAAGAGGTATGGTCGCCATAATACCTTACGCGCTCTGCCTTTCGACGCGGTTCATTCGCGTCCAACATTCATGTCATAACCCACACGCATGATGACAGTGCGCGGGTTCTCCAACCTACGGTGTCACGAGCGGCTGTTCGTGGACGCCAGGCATCTTGCGGCGCCGCTCCTGAAAGAGCAAAACTCCAATCAAGATTGCGAGAAACGCCACGGTAAGTCCGCCCGTTATTCGTATCGCCGCCATTATCACAAACCCATACGACCCGCTCGATGGATCGTACCGGTAACACAACAACCTGATTTCGTCGGCCAGGGAACCAATCCGTTCTTCCGCGGCATCCATCAGTCCGAAGCGAAGGTCCTGTTCCGGATACTCGATGCCATAGAAGTAACGCGAAACCTTGCCCTTGGGCGTGAGCACCATGATGGCGCTGCCATGCGCGTACTCGTCAACGCTTGGCAAATAGAGATATTGAAATCCGACCGCCTCCGCCAGCGCGCGAACATTTTCTTCCTTGTCCGTCGTGAGGAAATGCCATCCGCCTGAACTGTCCGGCAACTTGTACGCTTGCATCACGTTTTGCTTTTTTATTGATGCGAGTTCCGGTTTCTCGCGCGGATCGAAGCTGACGGTGATAACCTCGAACTCTTTGCCAATCGCGAATTCGAGTTCGTTGAAGACTGCCACCATGCCCTGCATGATCTCGCCACAAAGCATCGGGCATTCGTAATACACCAGCGCGAGCACAACCGGCTTGTCTTTCACTAAGTCCCGAAGCGCAACACTTTTTCCGGATTCATCGACAAATGTCAGGTCAAGCGGGACCTGGCTATCCAGTTTCTGGATGATTTCGACTTTGGGGGGCTCGGGCGCGCTCATGACTTGCGCGTGCGCCGCCCCGCAGTACGCGGCAATTACGCATAGCGTTATCCGCAATGCATCGCCCCAAACTCGTGCTATGTTTATGTTTTGCTTCATTCGTTTACAGGGCGGGCGCCGCCGTTTCCTCTGGCGCTATTGGCACCGGTAACGCAGGTGCGGACTCCACCGGCCCGCCAGGGAGAAGTCCTTGGCCCGGAATGTGGGCTTCGCGTCCGTGGGGCAGCCCCTGTTCGGCGACGATCTCAAGCGCCTGATCTACGGGAATCTGAACGATGCCGGCAACTTTGTCCACCCATTTGTACTCGTCAATACGCGCTTTCTCTTGTTCCCTAAACGCTTGAAGGTCCAGTACGGGATGCTCCTGCAAGCGGGGGAGAGGCGGTAAATTGCGTTCTTCGGCAACGGGCAGCACACGCACGCTGTGAGTGCTCTCGGCTGCTTCGCCTTGCCGGAAAACCCACAGTGCCGTAACGATGCACGCGATGGTTGACACCGTGAGAACGGCAAAATTCCAAAATAGCGGCTTGCCGGAGACATCTGTTCTCTCGTAGCCCGTAATCCCATTCTCGAGAACGGTGGGTTTGTGTTCTTTATGCAGCATGTTCGGACGCCTCCTCATGGGCAAACACGCCGACGCCGATCGCCTCGTCCATCCTGTCGTCGTGCAACGGAAGCAATGGATATTTTTGCAAGTTGCGGACAAACAAAGCCAGCCATATTCCGCCTAAACAGAGCAGGCCGCCTGCGTAAATAACGACATTCATAAGGGTCAAGGTCTCGAAATTCGGATGAAACGCGGGAATGATAATGAAGAACAGATCGAGCATGTGAGCTACCAACAGCCATTTCGCCATGAACAAGAGGCCGGCGCGCGCGCGCTTTACGCGGCGTTGCAAGAGAATGAACAGCGGCAGAAAGAAGTGAAAAGCGATTAACAGGGTCGCGAGAATTTCCACTCCACCGGTCTGGCGATGAAGATACCACGGAATTTCTTCCGGTAAATTGCCCGCGTAAGTAATGAGATACTGGGAAAATGAGATATACGACCATAGCACGACGAAACCGCAAGCAAGGCTGCCGAGGTGATGGAAGTAGTCCGTTTTAATCACTGCCGCGAGCGGCTTTTCATCCGCGATCTTGTTCAACATGATGATTGAAAACGCGAGGGTCGCGAGTCCGAATCCCACAACAAAAAGTGGCCCATAGATCGTGGAGAACCATTCCGGCTCAAGCGACATGCCCCAGTCGCAGGCCGCAAACGTCACGCTGATTACGTACGCAAGAAGCCCAAAGGACGAAATCGAGCGCATGCGCAGGGTGATGCGCTGATCGCCGGTCTGATCCTGCCTTTGCGACAAACTCGTCAGGCGCGTTGCGAGGAAAATCCACACCGCGAAATAGACCAGCGCGCGGGCTACGAAGAATCCCTTGTTGTACCAGGAAATATCCAATACAGGGACAAGCAGGGATTGCACCTTGCCCTGGACAAATTCGCTCTCCATTTCCACACGCGCGGGTGTCCAAGGGTACAAATAATCCATTCCAATCAATACGATGGGCAGAAGCAACACGAGGTCGAGCCAAAGGTTCCGCGCGCCCGCTTCGACGATGCGTTGGATCATGAATCCCCAGCGGCCGGCCACAACGTGGTGTAACATCAAGGCTGAGAGACATCCTAGCGAAAGTCCGTTCCAAAACAGGAACGCGTAGAGGTAGGCCTGGAAAAAAGTTTCCCGCGATGAGACTAGGCCGATCCCCAATATCACGGCACCGGCAATGGCGGCGATAATGCCATTGCGCTGAAGCGCCGCCAGTCGCGGATTGTACTCAGTGTGCTGCATGGCTTCCTTCTTCACTCGGCTGCCCGGCCGCCTGCGTGGGCGCGAGAAGCTCCTGCTTTTCGGCATCGGGCACATCTTCGATGGACGCGTTTTGGCTAAGCTGCAAGACGCGAATGTACGCTGCGATTTTCCACCGGTCTTCCACGGACACGCGCGTTGCATAGCTGTACATCACACCGAACCCATTCGTCATCACATCAAAAAAATACCCTGGAGGAGATTCCATAAGGCGCTGCTGGTGATAATTCCCCGCCCGTTTCATTTCGCGTTGGACGATCATGCCTTTGCCATCGCCGACTTTGCTATGGCAAGGCGCGCAATAAATATTGTATCGATTTTGTCCCCGTTCCAAATCAGCTTTCGTGATCTCGAAGGGAAACGACGTGGCATACTCCCCGTCGATCTTGCCGGTGTACAAATGCTCATCCGTGTTGGCCGCGCCAAACGGCACCGTGCCTTCTACGAGCAGCAGCCGGCCATCGCCAAACATCTCGACGTCCGGCATGCGTTCGAGAGGTTTGATGCGGCTGTTGTTCCACATCCCCTGGTGGCAACCGGACGCGGCGAGCGCAACCGCCACGCCGAGGCTGACCGGCCATTTAAGCTGTCGAATGCTATCTTTTAGATTGAAGAACATGGGTCCGTCCGAATCATTAAGGCTCGACCACACTGACATACTTCGCGCCGAGCTCTTCCAGAAACCTTTTCGTCTCAACTTCATCATAGCGGTCGTCAGAACTCTCGACAGTCAGGAAGAAAGCATCCCGTCCAGCCTTCTCGCGAAACCGTTCGACATTGAAAACAGCATGATAGGGCAGCGGCAGGCCGTTCAATGCGAACATGCCGAGAACGGCCGAAAACGCGGCAAACAAGATGCCGAGTTCGAAAGTGATCGGAATGAACATTGGCCAGGTCACCAATGGCCGGCCTCCGATATTGAATTGATAGTGATACCCCATGCTGACGGCTTGCAGCATAAAACCCGTGCATGCGCCCGTCAATCCGCCCGCCAACACAATATGCGCAACGCGATTGCTGGGAAAACCCACGGCTTCGTCCAGACCGTGTACTGGGAACGGACTATAGGCTTCGATCTTGCGGTACCCGGCGTCATAGGTCTTTTGGGTCGCGGACAGAATCGTGTCCGGCGAGTCAAACTCCGCCATGAGCCCGAAGGGTTTTTCTGGTGCGTCGTGATCCGAATGCATGGTCCTAGTGTGCCTTGCCGTGTTTCTTCTGCTTATCCAGCAACATCTTTAATTCAAACGCCGAGATCATGGGTACAAATCGCACGAACAACAGGAATAGAAACAGGAACAGTCCAATCGTTCCGAAAAAGGTCGCTTTGTCCCATACCGTGCCGTGATAATTACCCCAGGACGACGGCAGATAATCGCGCGCCAGGCTCGTCACAATGATGACATAGCGTTCCAACCACATGCCGACGCTGACGACTAATGATATGGCGAACAGCGCGTAGGTGCTGTTGCGAACGCGCGAGAACCAGAGTAACTGCGGGCACAATCCGTTGCAGACAATGAGCGCCCAGTAAGCGTATTTGTAATACCCCAACGTGCGATGGACCAACATCTCGCGTTCCCACAGGCTGCCGCTGTACCACGCGAAGAATGCTTCCATGATGTAACCATAGAATACGACCAGGCCCGTCACCAACATGACTTTCGCCATATTGTCGATATGCTTCATCGTAATCATGTCTTTGAGGTTGTACAGGCGCCGGATGGGAATGGCGAGTATCAGCACCATCGCGAAACCGGCGTAGACGGCGCCCGCCACGAAGTACGGCGGGAAGATCGTCGTGTGCCAGCCGGGAATGATGCCGACTGCGAAGTCGAAGGACACCACGCTGTGAACGGACACCACCAGCGGCATGGAAAGTCCCGCCAGAAGCAGGTACGCGGTCTCATACCGCGACCAATGCCGCGCCGAGCCGCGCCATCCGAGGGACAGAATGCCGAACGCGTACTTCGCGACTTTGTTCTTCGCGCGATCGCGCATCGCCGCCAAATCGGGGACCAGTCCCGTATACCAAAAAAGCAGCGAAACGGTTGCATACGTCGAAATTGCGAATACGTCCCAGACCAGCGGGCTGCGGAATTGCGGCCAAAGCGCCATCGAGTTGGGGTAGGGGAGTATGAAGTATGCAACCCAGGGGCGCCCCATATGAATGATCGGATACATTCCCGCGCATACGACGGCAAACAGGGTCATGGCTTCGGCGAACCGGTTAATTGAGGTGCGCCAATCCTGGTAGAACAACAATAGAATAGCGGAAATGAGGGTACCCGCGTGGCCGATACCGATCCACCAAACGAAGTTGATGATGTCCCAGCCCCAGCCCACGGGAATCATGATTCCCCAAATGCCGACACCCTTCGCAAACAACAGTGTCAGCGAGTAGAGCAACACCAGCACGCCGAACGAAGCGCATGCGAACAGCACAAACCACGCCTTCGGATGCGGTTTTGTATCGACAATTTCGGCGATCTTGTCGGTCAGGGTCGCATAGTCATGCCCGGATTCCAGCAGCGGAATCTTTGGTTCCAGCTCATTGAGCCGGGTATTAGTGGTGGTTGGCATTTGCTGCTGCGCTTTCCAGTTCGGGATTCGGGTTCCGAAGTTTTGCAAGATACGTCGTGCGCGGCCGGGTCCCAAGGTCGCCAAGAAGGGAATAGTTCCGCGGACCCGCCTTG
>JAWXCN010000168.1:0-12554 GCA_034408725.1 Candidatus Hydrogenedentota bacterium | reverse complement strand
CCTCGATGTCGGCTCGTCACATCCTGGGGCTGAAGCAGGTCCCAAGGGTTCGTCTGTTCGCCGATTAAAGTGGCACGCGAGCTGGGTTCAGAACGTCGTGAGACAGTTCGGTCCCTATCTGTTGCGGGCGTAGGAAATTTGAGGAGAGCTGCCTCTAGTACGAGAGGACCGAGGTGGACGAACCTATGGTGTTCCGGTTGTCACGCCAGTGGCACCGCCGGGTAGCTATGTTCGGACGGGATAAGCGCTGAAGGCATCTAAGCACGAAGCCCACTCCAAGATAAGATTTCCCTGGACGCAAGTCCCTAAAGGGCCCTGGAAGACCACCAGGTGATAGGCTGGAGGTGTACGCGTAGCGATACGTTTAGCTGACCAGTACTAATTGCCCGTGAGGCTTGGCCATTTATTTAAACTCATCCAAAACCCCATGTGCGTATCGTCCGCAAGGACGAAAAACATGTGGACGCACTTATAGCCGGACACTCCGTTAATGGTACCGTTTCTTGTTAACCCTCGCATTCCTGTCAAGATTGTTGGTGGCTTTGGCCACCCGATTTTGCCGGTGATTATGGCGGTGAGGCCACACCCGTTCCCATTCCGAACACGGTAGTTAAGCTCACCAGCGCCCATGGTACTGCGCGGGCAACTGCGTGGGAGAGTAGGTCATTGCCGGCTTTTTTAGTGAAGCGCCCCGTTGGTATGTAAATGCCGACGGGGCGCTTTTTGTTTTGCCTATATGCGACGTGGTTCCACCTGGTGCATACTTCGTTCAATGAAAGTGCGAGATGTTGTCCAGTAATTGGAGAACGATGGATGGCGGTTGGTCTCGATCGCTGGAAGTCACCGTCAGTTTGTTCATTCGACAAAGAAAGGCCGTGTCACGGTTGCTGGTAACATGGGTAAAGATGTGCCGATCTGCACGCTCAAAAGCACTTTTCGACAAGCTGGATTGACGGAAAAGGAGTAGTTATATGCAATACGCTGTGGTGGTTGAACCGAGTGAGAATGGATACGGCGCTTACGTGCCGGATCTTCCGGGCTGCGTTGCGTTGGGTGACACGGTTGATGAAACGTTGAGGCTTGTCCAAGAAGCAATCGAACTGCATTTAGATGGCATGCGGGAGGACGGCGAGCAAATCCCAAAGCCTAAGACAGTTTGTGAGTACGTTGTTGTAGAGTAGATTGCACCGGCAGGCGGGTGCGTCATTTTTTAGGTTTTAGCCTCCCTGCGCTGCTAGATGTTATACGTGGCTGACGATGAAAGGGTAAGTGTTATGTCGCAAGACCCCAACACTTTGGTTGAGCGCGTTCGCAATCTCACGCCCAGACAGATGGATATGCTTGCGCATATATTGGACGCAATTGAATCAGCGCCAGCGGAACCCGCGCCTGATTCTCAAAACCGTTCATTTACGGATTTTGCGTTCTGTGGCATGTGGGCAGATCGCGAGGACATGAAGGACAGTATTCAATGGGTTCGAAACCTTCGTGAGACCGAATGACGCAGGAATTTTGATTAACCAGTTGATACTTGTGGATAGCTTCATCCTCGTCGACATCTCGCGCTGATTTAAGCCCACCCTTGATACAGTCGACCAACCGCGAAGAGTGGCCATTCGCCGCGCCACCCACCGTCCCTGCCTTGCCGTACTTCTCAGATCATTTTGTCCGACGAGCGCCGAATCGAAATTCAACGCTACACGGGAGCTTCTACGACCATGTTTTGATAACCGCGTGGATGGCATCTTTAACTTGGGTTCTGGCTTCCTGCCGGTCAATGCCCTCGGATAATAATCGGTCGTAGTCAGTGTGTTCGTGCCGGATGTGGGCAGCTACGGCGCGTTCGATCATGTGAGAATCCAGCTGTTTGGCCGACGGCGTGCGGCCGACGCGGCCGCTATTCTTTTCGCAGGCGTGCTTTGCGATGGCGGCGGCTTCGCCCGGCGGGCAATTGGGGTATACCGCGCGTATTTCATTTGCGAAGCGTTCCACGTACTTTGCGTCCGCGGTTTCGCGATAGATAGCAGCGCGTTTCCGGGCGGCCGCACGCCGCTCCTCATCGCTCAGACACTCGTATTCCGCACGTTCCAATGCTCCCAGTTCAACGAGGATGCCTTGCCGCTCGTAGCGTTTACGCGCGCGGCTGAAACGTACAACGACTGCCGATTGCTTTGAATGCTTACGCGCCCGGCGCGTGAGGGCGTGCCGCGCGACAGAAATATTAGTTGGTCGAAGTCTGCGCAAGTCATGCAAAGCGGCTTCTTTCCATGCTCAGGAAGTCTCCAGGCAACAGTTGGGCGCCGCATTCCGCGCACGAGGACTCCTTCAGAATACTGAAGACAGCGATATCCTCTCGTTCTGTTTGAGTTTCACGGTTTTTCATCACAACTCACCCTGTAGCCCTCTGTAAGAACAGGTTTTTCGCCTGGTCGATTCGTTCGATGGCCTTTGATTTTGTTTTCTCTGGAACTCCATTGCCATCGTCGCGGTGTTGTTCACATAATGCGTCGAATCCGCGGCGGACGGATTCGCACCAGTCGGCGAAATATTGGGCGGCTTCGGAGTCGCGGGGTGCGGGGGTGTTTTTTACTTCGATGTAGATGGGGCTCGTGATGGCGTATTGGCCGGGGACGCAGGGTTTACCTTCGGGGCTGGTCATGACTTCCGGGGCGGCGCGGCCTTCGGCGATGACGAGCACCCAGCCGGACTGCGTGATCGGAATTTCACGCGTGATATTCACGGTGCCTTCTTCTGCCTTTAGTACATGCGTTGCGACACCGTTCATCCACACGGTTGCACGATCGATTCCCCAGAGGCTGCGGGCTTGGAGTTTTAATTGGGCTTGGCCGGGAGAATCCAATGAAAGTGTGTCGCCTGGACTCGCTTCATCAACATGCACGTCGATCAACGGGCCGTTTGTGGCGAAGGTACGTCCTTCGTTATAGGCGCGCGCGATGCTTTCCCACGAAAGCTCGGTCGCATGCGCATACGTGCGGAAACCACCGATCGGTTCGCGGCCCTGGTCCAGGTGAAAGTCGGTCGAACCGCTGACGCCGCAGCGAAAGCCGAGATTCAGCAGGCGCATATAGTCGCGAAGTTTCAGATCGAACTCGCCGCGCGCATCCTCCTTCGCGAGAATATCGATGGTGCACGAATATCCGAGCGCGACGTCGATAGGCCATTCGCGCGCGATCAGACCGGCTTTCGGATCGGCGAGTGCAGCGGCGACGTCGTCCCGCCGCAACGGTCCATAGGGGTGCGCGTACGCGATCGCGCCACCGGCACTGCGCACGGCTTCGATGTAGTCGCCGTTCATGGGCCAGGCACTTCCAGATTCCTCTGGCCGCGGAATGCCGCGCATCCCCACGGGGCAGATGTGGCCCCAGAAATCGCGGGTCAATTCCTGTGTGTAGCGCGCGATGAACGTGGGGGAATTCATTTCGCCTTTTGATTCGAGATATTTATCGACGCCCTGGAAGGGAAGAAAGTTGAGTCCCTCCGCCTGTGCGATGGCATACACGTCGTTTAGATCCATCATTGGATACAAAGAGCTTCCGTGCCGGTACAGATGCGTATGGTGATCTCCCGACCACCAGCCTTTGGCGGACCAGTCGAACTGGCGTTTGAGAGTCAGTATCGCTTCGGAAGACTCGTTTGCATTGACATCGACGGTGGTTTCCGTGAAGGCATATTCGAACCCTTTCATTGCGCGAACGGTGTAGCGGCCGTCCGGCAAGGGAATTTGGTTTAGCCGGGGGTCAAGGAACTCAAAACAGCGGACACCTTGCAAATAAGCGTACGCGGAGGGCGGGACAATGCCTTCACCGGCGGCGTTGATTAAATAAACCCTCGCGCTGATTGGGGCGCGGTGTTCATCCAATACCTGGAGCCTCAACGAGCCTTCGGTTTCAGGTACTGGAAAATCGCTTTGGAGATCGCGAAGCTGTACATCTCGAACGCGAAACCGGCCGGGCAGGTGTTCCGCAGAAACGATTCCCAGGCTTGCTTCGATGCTGTCGCACCCGGCTGGAACGTCCAGCACGATCCACGCGGGATGCCAACCGGCTGTCTGCCAGCAGCTCGTTTGTTTCGTAAGCGTAGCCGTATCAGCGTTCGGGCCACTGAGGCGAACGGTTACGCCCGCTGCTTCCGCGCGGAATCGCCAGATTTTTTCTCCTTCGACGCGCATGGTCCAACTCAATAGATATTGGTGATTGGGAGAAACTGGCGTGGGAGGTAGTAGCAATGCCGGCGCAACGTCCTGGGCCCCGGGATTGACGGTTATCCAATCCTGCTCTGGTTCAGCCTGTGCAAAAGTTTTGGCGAAGGCGGCACAGATAAAGGCTATGATATAGGGCCTACCGGGAGACTTGGCAGCAGACATAGTCTCGTTCCTGAATTTTCGTATACGATAGTGTGGAAAGCATAGCAGGTTGCCGCGCCGGAACCATGAGCTGGATGCGGACCGAGCACCTGCGATGCAAACGCCGATCGAGTTCCAACCCAATCAGGAAAGCGGGTCATGGCGGAGCCGGGCAGTCACCAACCGTACAGCTTGCGGGATGAAGAGACGATATGCTTCATCCCGGAAGAGCTGCGCGTCATCGTTGTACATATTCTGCGGGCCACTTCTCCATCCAAATTGATCGCCGCGACCCGCGAACTCTTCGAGAAGGCGGAACGGGAAGACCCCTATCTGGTCGCGTCATCGGTCTACGATTTTTTGTGGAAACGCGTGCCGATGGAAGCCCGTAAAAAGTTGTACCCAATCGTCGGAGACTTTTTTCTGACCGCGCTCGAACAGAAGCTTGGCACGACCGGTCCGAATAACCTGCGAAGCAGATACCGCGAACTCATGGAATGCTACCACGGCGCGGGGGACCTGCACCGGAAACTCGAAGGTCCCTTGTACTGCGCCGATTTGTTTCTGCTGAAAACCACACAGTTGGCGCTGGGCGGTAGATTGACAATCGCCGAACCCGATTCCGATCTACCCGTTGATATGAAGCGCCCCGAATTTCTCGGTGAAGAAAAACTGTCAGTGTCCCAGCAAATTCAGGATAGCCTTGAACTCGCCCGGGACGCGCTGCTGGATACGCAGGAGCTACTGACAAAAATTCTGCGACAAGGGCATAGCGAGAACCCGAAGTATATCGAGTACATTCGCGCGTCGGTGGACCGGCTTTCATTGACGTGGCAGCAATGGCAGGAAATGCACGCGCGAAAAACGACAGCGGACGTTTCGCCCGAAGACTATTTCAAAGAAGGGATTTCCCGCGCGGAAAAGATCAATTCGCTGGTCTTGGCCGCGATGCTGCTCGAACAGGTGGGTGAAGAGTACCAGGATAAGATGTGCCGTGAATTTTTGCATCACCGGTTCAGTAACAAATCCATGGACCACCTCAGAAGAGGGTGCACGTTTGACGCGGGCGAGATTTACCGTGAACAGGGGATCGCAGAACGGTTCTACGGCGCATACATCCTCGCTGAACGCCGGTTCGCGCGGGCGATCTACCTCTTTGGCCATTTGAACGATCGGACGTCCATCGCGCAGACGCTAATCGAACGCGCCCGGTTGTATATGATCCAGAAAACCGATGTGTGGAAAGCCAGGAAGGACCTGCATCTCGCCGTGCAAAACCTCGCCGCATCTCACCGAAAAGTTCCCCCAGGCCAGCCAGTACCCATACTGACGCCGAAAGATGTGGAAAAATTTTACGAGGAGAAGGGGCTGGTACAGGAAGCTGCCGTGTACCGGGAGCAGCAGTCGTTGTTGGACGAGGAATGACAGACTCACAAGTCTGTGCGTGCCGACCAAACATAGTGCTATCATAATTGGCATTCTTGTAATCTCAATCGGAGACCGCGTTTCAAATGGACGTAGAAATATTCACACTGTGCGATTTTGCTCAAAACAATGGCGGGAAACTGGTTCTTGTGGGTCCTTTTGACGTAATTCTATCGGCAAAGGCGCCGCATGTACATCATGCTTGTTCTGTAGCGCTTCGGCTGCGATTTCAGAAGAGCGAAGAAGGTAAGCATGAGTTGAAGTTGAATATCTTGGATTTGGACGGAACCCGGATTGTAAATGAGCTGTCGGGAGAACTGGACGTTAAGATTCACCCCGGGTTTCTGGGGCAAGCTGTTGATATAGTATTTCAAATACCAAATCTGCAATTACCCAAATTTGGAACTTATGCCCTTACTTTAACCTGGGACAGAAATCATCAAAGAAGTGTTCCGTTTAGCGTGATCGAGAAAAAGTTGACAGAGTAAGTAGAGAGCAGGGACATCGGAGTTGCATATATGAGTGCCACGGAAGAATTGGAGCATTTGCTTTTAGACTTTGAAGTGCGTAAGGAAGATCAACAATACGTTTCTTTCTGTCCTCAATTGGGTACTGCTACGTGCGGTGATTCCGAGGAAGAAGCTTTGCAGAATTTGCGCGATGCCGTTTGGCTACATCTCATCTCACTCGAGGAGGAAGGAGAACTTGCTCGATTGCTTGAGGAGAAGTGCATCGGGCGGGCAATTCCGGCATCGCAGGCACAACAGCTTGAGACGCTTACACATAATACATCCATCGCAGATGGTGCGAATATACTATGGTCCTCCAACAACGATTTCTCGAATTCTGCTAACGGGAATTCTTACTGAGAGTGAGTACAAAACTCCCGCTTTGTTCGAGCGCTAAGGTTGTTGCCGCTCTACACCGGTTGGGATTCGTTGAAGGCCGGAGGTCAAAGGGCAGTCACCAGGCGTTCATTCGAAGGACCGAAGAACGCAATTGGGTTGCGATTGTTCCGCTGGGCAAAAGTGAGATTCCTCGAGGTACGCTTTCGAGCATATTTCAGCAAGGCGGAATTACCGTCGAGCAATTCATTAATGCCCTTAAGTAGGAATTATCAAGCGATAACCTCCCCAATCACATGTCCATGCACGTCCGTCAACCTGCGTTCCGCTCCGTTGTGGTAGAAAGTGAGCTGCTCGTGATTGAGACCAAGCAGGTGGAGGATGGTGGCGTGGAAGTCGTAAATGGTAGTTACATTTTCGACTGCTTTATAGCCGAACTCATCGGTGGCGCCGTAGGAGAACGGGGCCTTGACGCCCGCGCCCATCATAAAACTGGTGAAGCCTTGCGGGTTATGGTCGCGGCCGCTAGCGCCTTTCTGGAATGTTGGCATGCGGCCAAACTCGGTTGCCCAAACCACGAGCGTGTCGTCGAGTAATCCACGCGCCTTGATGTCTTTGAACAGCGCGGCGCAGGGTTCATCGAGGATTGGGCCGTGGATGTCATATTGCTCTTTCAGTACACGATGTCCATCCCAATTGCCGACACCTTCACCCATGGCATATGCGCCGTTAAACAGATGTACAAACCGCACGCCACGTTCGAGTAGGCGCCGCGCGAGAAGGCAATTGCGTCCGAACGCAGCCTTGGTCTTGTTCGCGTCGTCGATACAATACATCTTACGCGTGGATTCCGATTCGGTCGAGAAATCGCCGACTTCCGCGGCGCGCAACTGGAGTTTCGCTGCCATTTCATAGCTGGCGATCCGCGCACTCAACTCGGTGTCGCCGGGAAACTGTTCGAGATGTTTCTCGTTCATGAATTTTAGGAACTCGCGCGTCGCGTGGTCCGCCTCCGGCGAAATATTCGGCGGCGTCTGCAGATGCGCGATGGGCTTGTCCGCATTGAACGAGACACCCTGAAAGACCGCGGGGAGAAATCCTGAGGTCCAACTATTGGGCCCGACTTGCGGATACCCACGCGGATCGGGGATAGCCACATACGCGGGCAGATCGCTGGCTTCGCAACCGAGCGCATACGTCGCCCACGAGCCGATGCTCGGAAATCCGTCGAGAATAAATCCGGTATTCATTTGGCATTCGGCGGGACCGTGCGTGTTGCTTTTGGCCGTCATGGAATGGATGAAACAAAAGTCATCGACCATGTTGGCTAAATTCGGTAACAGATCGGAAGCGTACTTGCCCGATTGTCCGCGCGGTTTGAAGTCCCACAACGGTTTTGTGACGTTGCCCTGTTCGCCCTGAAATGTGATCAGATTGTCACCGCCCGGAAGCGGCTGGCCGTCGTATTTGTACAGGGCGGGTTTATGATCGAAAGTGTCGATGTGGCTGACCGCGCCGGAACAAAACACAAAAAGGACGCGCTTCGCGCGTGGGGTGATGTGCGGAGGACGCGCGGCAAACGGCGCTTTGGGATCGATGACCGGTCGGATGAAATCGGATGCCGCATGCGCACGGTCCTGGTGTAGCAGCGCCGCCAACGCGATGCTGCTCAAGCCAGTCCCCGCGTGTTGCAGAAATGCGCGGCGATTCAGTAAGCCACGACCGGTATTGGACAGGGATTCATTATGCACAGGTTTCAGTGCTCCACAAACACTTCGCTTAATATTTGGACGACGAACCGGTGACCGCTCTTATTTCTCCAAGCGCCGCCACTTTTGAAAAAGAGTATCATCTGAAGTGCCGAGTTTCCGTCGAAGATGTTCCAACATTTCATCGACCCGCGGCCTTGCGAATCGGGCTCGCAGTTCTTTCTGCAATTTGTCTTTCATTTGACACGGTCGAACGGTTTTTGATTTGCCATCGCATGTGAACTCCGACCGTTATTTTGGACCACGGATCGTTGCTTCCCGCTCAGTGCGTTTTGGACCGTGATACTCTCGAATTTCGCGCCACTTTCGCGCGACCAAGGAATCAGATGTTTCCAGCATATCGTTGATTCGCTGCCGTATCTCTTCATCGGTAATGCCGTTGAATTCCTTGAGCATTTCGGCCTGAATACGGTTTTTCATTTCGACGCAGTCGAAGTCTTTCGTTGGCATATTAAACAACCTCCTTTGGAGAATAAATTGCAATTTGTGGATATCCCTCGGCAATGTTTACCGAATTGAATCCTTGAATTTTTTCAAAATGAACAATATGCCGAAAGTTCCAGCTCACGATCATGTCTGCGCGAGATACAACCGCGAGGGCAACGTGGTGCGCATCAACTGAAGACGCGGGCCCGACGATACCTCGAGCCAAATACTGGTCACGAAGATAAATTGATTCAACGTCAAACTCGATCTCTTCCACACATTTTGGAGGAAGCGAGAAAAATCTGGCCTGAACTTCTACCGGGGCAGATTCCAATTCGCGAAGCATAATATTCGAAACAACCAAAATAATCCGGCCATCTTTGGCCATATCGAGAATCGCTTCGCTATCGATTCTGAACTCATTGTCCAGGCAACCGCCTATAACCGATGTATCAATATAGAGTCGAAGACGGCGCATGTAGTTACTCCGTGCGACAAGTATGCTTATCATGGCGCTGGAGATTCACCTTTCGCTGCCGCGGCGATTATGTGCCGGCAAAGCGACCCCCTGGTGTTATTCAGGCCGTGAATATTTGTGGTATCCTTCCAGTGAAGTCATTGGTTGACAGGTGCAAAACGTTATTCAACGGTGACATGTTTTTCCTTAAGGAGCTTCGTGCGGTTTCTGCATCAAATCACGTTTTTGTCCAATCATGTGATGATTTATGGATTTTGTGCGGTTTTTGCGTGTGATTTGCGTTGGGCTTTGCCACGCCGGGTTGGTGCATACCCTTGGCAAGCTATTTGCTAAATTGAGTTGTAGGCGCGGTGCGGGTGGGTCCTTCCACCCATCTTGGGTAGGAGACGGAGATGTCAGACTTGATGTTGACGGATGCGGAGAAAGAACGGTTGCAACGGCTCCGCGAGAAACTGGTGATGGAACTGTTGCCGATGGTCAAGAAGGTCGAGGCGATTTCGCAAGAGTTGCTTTCGATCATGAGCGCGGCGAAAGAACGGAAGAAAAGTATTTTGAACTGACCCAATCTCGCGAGGCCGCCGTCTGAAGGAGCACGGCGGTCTTGCGCAGGTTGTGGTTTTGCGCGCGGCGATTTCGCCGCGCGCCTTTTTTGTGCGAAGCGTTCTTAATGGTCTATGGTGTCCGCGGGGATTGGGGCGAAATCACATTCCACTACTTCGGAAGGAAAGCCATGACTACCGAGGCGCCGTTACACGCACCGCCGGATCGGATTAAGCGCGCGCAGATCATGGTCCTGATCGCCGCGTTTCTGGGCTGGTTGTTCGACGGGTTCGAAATGGGTTTGTTTCCATTCGTCGCGCGTCCTGCGCTGACGAGCATGTTTCCCGGCGCGGCAGGCGTCGACATGAGCGTCGTGGACCAGTTTGTCGGCGAATGGATGGGGTATATCACCGCGTTGTTCCTTCTGGGCGCGGCGACGGGGGGCTGGTTATTCGGCTGGCTCGGCGACAAGATTGGCCGTGTGCGCGCGATGTCACTCAGCATCCTCACGTATTCAATCTTCACCGGAATGGGTTACTTCGCGGGAGAGCCGTGGCACCTCGGCGCCTTTCGGTTCCTGGCCGCGCTTGGAATGGGTGGCGAGTGGTCGTTGGGCGTTGCGCTGGTGATGGAAGTGTGGCCGGAGAAGTTTCGCCCTCTAATGGCGGGCTTGATCGGAGCGGCCGCGAACTTCGGGTTCCTGTTGGTTGGATACGTTGGGAATCTCCTGGTGCGAATGGCCGCGGATTCGGGTGAGCCAGATCCTTGGCGAGCGATGTGGCTCGTCGGCGTTTTGCCGGCATTGCTCGTTTTTTTCATTCGGTTGTTCGTGCCCGAATCAAAACGCTGGCAACAGTCGGTGATTGACCATAAGGACAATGCGCCGTTGCGCGAGATATTCGAGCCGCAACGGCTGCGCAACACGCTACTCGGAATCGCATTTGCCTCCGTGGCCTTGATAGGAACTTGGGGAACGGTGCAATGGATTCCCTTGTGGATCGATCAAATGACAGGTCAGTCCATACCCGATGCGAAGGGCACGGCTATTAAATTGTCCGCGGTTGGCGCGATCATCGGATGTCTGGTTGGGCCGATTCTGGGTGGCATAATCGGACGGCGACCAACCTATTTTCTCTTGTGTCTATCATCCCTCGTTACCTGTGGCTACATGTATCTTGCCAACCTGGAATACGGCCTCACCTTGCAGTTGCTGATACTGCTGACCGGTTTTACGACGGCTGCATTTTACGGATGGTTTCCGCTGTTCTTGCCGGAGTTGTTTCCAACGCGCATGCGCGCCACCGGGCAGGGGGTTTGTTACAACACGGGCAGGGTGTTCGCGGCGTTTGGCGCTGTTTTCGGTGGGCAACTCGTGAAATCGTTTGGCGGTGATTACGCGAGAGCGGGCTCGATTATCATTCTGGTTTATCTCGTGGGCATGGCGATTATCTGGCTTGCACCGGAAACAAAAGGGCATGCTCTGCCAGATTAGTTCCTTCTTGGGAACAACAAAAAAGCGAGACCGGGGGCAATGTTTCGTGCCCCCGGTCAAATCGTCCTGGCGATGTCCTGTTAACTGTTATACAACAGTATGCCCAGGAGCAGCCAAAAAAATAGAATGGACATGGGAACCTCCTTTTCGCTGGCGCGACGCACTATGCCATCGCTTACTTGCCAACAAAAACAGCGCAATTGAAGAATTTATTCTTCCATTCGGGATTTTTTCAGCCCCGCGCGTTGCCCGGCGAACAGGTCGAACAGGATAGTTCTATTATTTTGAAACGCGAGTTGATCGCGATCAATGTCTTCGAGCCGCGCCCATTGAATCGCTGCGACGTCGTCGTTTGCGGTTGGTGTGCCGCTGACAATCCGGCCGTAGAATGGAATGTTGAGCGTGGCGACTTCCTCATTATCATACGCGTCGATGACGAATCCGAGGAACGCGAGGATCTCAATCTGCACGCCCAACTCTTCCCGGATTTCGCGGTGGATCGCGTCGTGCGGATGTTCACGCCAATTCAGGAATCCGCCGGGTAAATCGAGTTTGCCTTTTTCCGGCTCGCCTCCGCGCACGCAGAGCAACACTTCGTCGTGATCGTTTTCGAGCACGATGCAGGTGCAGGGTTTCGAGTTTTGCCAGAACATAAAGCCACACTCGGGGCGCGTACAGGTGGGGACGGTTTGTGTGCCCACGGTCTGATCGGCCGTTGGCGCGCCGCATTTGGGGCAGAAGCGAAATGAAAATTTCACGCGTGGAAGACCTCGGTTGGAATTGGCTTCACCGGATATACACCACTTCCTCTTCGAGTTCCACGCCGAATTTTTCGTTGACGGTGCGTTTGGCGAAATCGATCAGATACCGGATGTCGGCGCTGGTGGCGTTGTCGTCGTTCATAATGAAATTCGCGTGCATGGTGCTGATCATGGCGCCGCCGTAGCGCGTGCCTTTCAGGCCCGCAGCTTCAATGAGCCGGCCAGAATGGTCGCCCGGCGGATTCTTGAACACGCTCCCGCAACACCTGCCCTGTGGCTGTTTTTCTTTTCGGCGTTGAATGTAATGATCGTAGATCGGCCGTTGCGGCTTTTCCGTCGTGGCGAATTTGAAGAAGCCCTGGAGTATCAGCGAACCGCGCGGACAAAATGTCTGGCCGCGATAGCTGTACAGCGATTCGGTCATCGGCACGAGACTGCGCCCCCCGGGGCCAATG
>JAWXCN010000167.1:0-5868 GCA_034408725.1 Candidatus Hydrogenedentota bacterium | reverse complement strand
GCTGCCGCAGGCGCCGGTTCGGCCGCTGGCGCAGGAGCGGGTTCGGCCGCTGGCGCTGGCGCGGGTTCGGCCGCTGGCGCTGGCGCGGCTGCCGCCGGTTCATCCTGGGCAAATACCGGGCCGCAAAAACCGATTTGCGCCAGTATTAGCAACATCCAACCCATCGCCGCCACATAGCGGCGCAGAGAACACTTTTGACTCGATAGCTTGTTCATAATCCTTCACTCCCTGCGGCTTTTCGACGCGCCCTGCCATTGTAGAAAGAGTCCGCAAATTCCGCAACATCTTGATCGGCCCATCCTTGGATCGCCGCCAAACTCCGGTTACACTTCCCATATCACCCAATTTGATCAATATCCAGGAGGACACTTCATGTTTGCCAACCGAATCTCAAACCAATCCAAAATTATGCGGCAGATTACTGGTTTAGCCCTTGTGCTCACGATAGCAGCGTCATCGCACGCGGCAGACATTATTCCGCTTTTCAACGGCAAAGACTTCTCTAACTTCTATAAGTTCATCAAGGATCGTGGCAGGGACTCCGACCCGAAGGGGGTGTTCACCGTTAAGGACGGTGTCATCCGAATTTCCGGGGAGGAATGGGGTTGCATCACGACGAACGATGAATACGAAGACTACGAACTCACGGTGGAATATACCTGGGGCACAAAAACCTGGGGAGACCGCGAGAAAGCGACGCGGGACTCTGGCGTGCTGGTGCATTCCATCGGCGAGGACGGCGCGTATAGCGGCATCTGGATGAATTCGATTGAAGTGCAGATCATCGAAGGGGGCACGGGCGATTTCATCGTCGTGGGCGATGGGTCGGAAAATTTCGCCATTACCTGCCCCGTCTCCGCGGAAAAACAAAAGGACACGTACGTCTACAAACCTGACGGCGAAAAAGTTACGGTCAAGAGTGGCCGAATTAACTGGTGGGGCCGGTCGCCTGATTGGGCCGATGTCATTGGGTTCCGCGGAGCGAAAGACATCGAGAAGCCTGGCGGCGAATGGAATACGCTCCATGTCGTGGTGAAAGACGGCGGAATCAAAACGACCCTCAACGGTGTCGTCGTTAATGAGGCGTTCGACGCCAAACCGAGCAAAGGCCGCATTCAGATTCAATCCGAAGGCGCTGAGTTGATGGTGCGCAAGGTGGACCTGAAGCCGCTCAAGTAAAACAATCCATGCTATAACATTGCACCGGCGAAACACAGGGACGTGGCCATCGGGACGAAATTTGTGTGCGGGCAATGAAGGCCGTCGCGCCTTCAGAAAGGCGGGGAGCCATGAAACTGGGAAACTGTTTGGCTGCGGAATTTGTGGGAACGTTCTGGCTTGTATTGGGGGGGTGCGGTAGCGCGGTTTTGACGGCGGCGTTTCCGGATGTCGGTATCGGGTTGCTCGGGGTATCGCTCGCTTTCGGTTTAACGGTACTCACGATGGCGTTCGCGCTCGGCCATGTATCGGGTTGCCACCTGAACCCGGCGGTTTCCATCGGGCTGGTGCTCAGCGGCCGGTTCCCGGTATCCCGCCTACTGCCGTATACGCTCGCGCAACTCGCGGGCGGAGTCGCGGGCGCCGCGATGCTGTATTTCATCGCGAGCGGAAAGGCCGGCTTCTCCACAGCCGGTGGGTTCGCGTCGACCGGCTACGGTGAACATTCGCCGGGCGGGTATTCGCTGTTGTCCGGCTTTGTTGCGGAAGTCGTGTTTACATTCATCTTCATGATCATCATTCTCGGATCGACCGACAAGCGCGCGCTTCCCGGTTTCGCGCCTATTGCTATCGGGCTTGGCCTTGCGCTCATCCTGATGGTGCTGATTCCTGTGACCAATGCATCGCTGAATCCGGCTCGCAGTACCGCGACCGCGGTATTCGTCGGAGGATGGGCAATCGCGCAACTGTGGATGTTTTGGGTTGCACCGATTTTGGGCGCCGCGGCGGGAGGTGTCGCGTACAGGATGATTTCGGCCGAACCGAAAGATTAATCGCCCGAAGACTATGAAGAGATAGGGCGTTGAAACTCGCGTATCGTAACCACGCATTTATTTTCACGACAATGGTCTGCGCGCTCGGTTGCAGTGAGGCGCATTCACAGGAACGGCCCTACCGTTTCATCTACAACAGCGACGGTGGCAACATCTTTATCCAGAAAGAGCCGCCGATGACGCCAGAAGACGTATTTGCCTATATCGATGAGGTGGTTGGAACGGGCGTGACGACATACTTTGTATGCCCAAACTATGGCATGCCGCTGATTTATCCAGGCAAGGTTACGGAAATGATTGGCGGTTTGTTGACGCCCGATGCGCTCGAAAAGACCTTGCAGGCCGGTCACGCCACCCCCATGTCATCCGAGCGCGCCATCGCGAATCTGCGCGCGCTGATCGCGGCGGGACACGATCCCATCGGCCTTGTGATTGATCGCGCGAAAGAAAAAGGACTCGAGGCGTTCATCACGTTTCGCCTGAATGAAATTCACGATGTAGAGAACGGCGACACGAGCCTCATCGTTTCAAAATTCTGGCGCGAGCATCCGGAGTGGCGCGTTGGAAAACTGGGCGATCCGCTCGAACCTGTTTTCACGGAAATTCTTGGACCGCGCACGAGTCCGATTGTCGGCTCATGGTTTCCGGGCGCGTTGAATTTCGCCATGCCCGAAGTACGCGCGTTGCGTCTGGCGGAACTGCGCGAATGCTGCGAACGGTACCCCAACCTTGACGGACTTGACCTCGACTTCCAACGGTTCCCGATCTACTTTCCGCAGAAGGATGGAGCGAAACATATCGGCACGATGACGGCCTGGCTGCGCGAGGTGCGGGGAATGACGCGGGAGATCGGGGAAAAGCGTGGGCGTCCCCTGCTGCTGTCCGCGCGTGTGCTGGCAACGATCGAACAAAATCACGCGATTGGACTTGATCCCGGCGCGTGGACACAGGAAGGGCTGATCGATTTTCTGATCGTGTCACACTACCTGCGCAACGATTTTCCATTGAAACTTGAACCGTTCCGCGCCGCGATGCCGGAGTCCATGCCGTTGTACGCATCGATTGAAGTCGAACCGGATACCGGCACGTATCGAACCATTGCCCGGCAACTTCGCGACGAGGGCGCCGACGGCGTATCCATGTTTAACTTTTTTACCGGCCGTGAGAGCGGCAAGCTTCCTCCGTTCGACGTATTGCCTGAACTCGCCGCAATCTCTCGCGGCAAACATGGAGCACCAAAATGAATTTCCGCATTTTTGCACTGACGTTGTGCTCGCTCGCCGTGGTCTGTTCCGCGTTTGCGGCGTATCCGAAAACAAACCTCGCACCGGGATACGAAGTCGATCCGGCATGGCCGAAGAAGCCTGCTGACTTCGCGTGGTACGTCGTAACGGGCGTCGCGGTGGATAAGCAGGACCGCGTGTGGATATTTAATACCAGCAAGAACGATCCGGCGGTGCAGGTATACGACGCAACCACAGGCAACTACCTTTTCGGCTGGGGCGCCGGAATGTTCAAGAACCCGCATTTTATTCGCATTGATGCCGAAGGCAATGTCTGGTGCGCAGACTACGGACGCCATGTCATACGGAAGTTTTCGGAGACGGGCAAACTCCTTTTGACGCTGGGCACGGTGGACATGCCTGGCCGCGATGAAACCCATCTCAACATGCCAACGGATATGGCGATCACTCCGAATGGCGACGTGTTCGTCACGGATGGTTATGGCAACAATCGCATTGTGCATTATGACAAGCATGGCCGATTCATCAAGAGTTGGGGGCAACTCGGAGTGGGCGCGGGCGACCTTAGCCAGCCCCACGCGATCGCGATGGACTCGAAGGGACTGCTCTATGTCTGCGAACGCAATAACTGCCGCATCCAGGTCTTCGATCAGGATGGCAAATCGATGGCGCAATGGCGCAACCTGATCAATCCTTGGGGAATAACGATTATTCCGAATGACGAAATCATCGTCAGCGGTTCGACTCCGGCGCGCTGGAGCGAGCGCGGCAATCTGGGCAACCCGCCGCACGATCAGATCGTCATGAAATTCGACGCGACAGGCCGCGCGCTTGAACAGTGGGCCTTCCCCCTGTGCGCCGACGGCAACTGGAAACCCGGCATGACCGCATGGGCGCATGGTACGGCGGTTGATTCAAAGGGAAATTTGTATATCAGCGATGTAGCGGACGACGATAAGGAGCACCGTGTGCAGAAGTTCACGCGGTTGAAAACGGAAGAATGAATGTGGTGCAAATGGTCTGGAGGCTTGGAATGAGTTCTTCAAAGATAATAACTGAACCTCGCGCCATTGAAATCGTATTCACGGATCACGAGTTGACTGTCCAGCTGATGGATGGTCGAGTGGTCTCCACCCCACTGGCATGGTTTCCGAGGCTGTTGCATGCTAATGCGCTTCAACGAGCAAACTGGGAGCTGGTGGGAGATGGCGAAGGTATTCACTGGCCTGAACTGGACGACGATATTAGCGTCGAGGGTCTGATCTTTGGAATAAAGCCTGGTCGTTAGTTCCCGGTAACGGCGTAATCTCGCCATTGTGCGATTCTGCATCAACGTTGTTTCCAATTACCCCGGCCAACACGCCGGCAATCCGTTCACAGCCTAACGCGTTCGGATGCATCGCATCGTCCGGCGAAAAACAATCCGCATCCAGGCCCGTTCGCACGAACTCGATGCCGGCGTCGCGACACGCATCTTCGATAATTTTCTGATATCGCGCGTGCAACTTGTCGAGTTCCGCCAAGTCTCGAACATAGCCGCGCCGCATGTGAATGGGAAGGCTGATGTTCTCGTTCGCGAGGTGAACGGGATAGTCGGCCCATATCAGCCGTTGACCCCGATCATGCGCGATGCGGGCCATTTCCAACACATTTGCGCGCAACTCGGTTTCGCTCACGTGCGGCCCGGTGCTCTCGACGAGCCTTGCAGTAGACACGTGCCGGAGAATCGCCGATGCCGGCCTGTGCACCGTGCTCGCGCGCGCATGATCGTTCCAACCAAAACGGGCGATGACCACGTCTACATCGGGAGACATCTCGCGCATGCGTATGATGCCCTCGTGGGTCGTGTGCCCGACAGTGCCAAAATTTTCCACGTGCAATTGCGTCAACGCCGCCAGGTGATCGACGAAACTGTCGAACCGTAAATTGTCTCCCTCCTTCCAAACGCCGAACGTGCCCGAATCACCGACACAGGCCACTCGTAGCGCTCCATCTTTTTTTCCAGCGACGACGTCGCGGTTGCCGGCAGCATCAATTGTAAATGGAAAATCGCTTTTGGATTTCCGGTTCCGCCAAATATCGTTCGTGGAATCGTATTCCAGCCAGGTGATGCCGTTCTTTACGTCGGGGTGGATTTTGGGAAGCAGACCATAGAGTTCTCCGGCACGCAGTCCGACTTCCAGCGCCAATACGAGAACGACGCAAACAGCCAAATTGATCCCAATTATGCGAAGCGCTTTTTTCATCGTTGCCTTTTCGTTCGGTGAATCCCTGAAGTGTCGGCTAATATATCACGCTGCGGTTCGTTCGGCTGGCGAAGCGATCTTGCCCAGAAATGGCGCTCCGCGCGGACTTATGGACGTCATTTGGCCGAGCCTTGGACTGCGGCGTGTCAGCGCCGCTTTCGCTTCGGAGTACTCGAAATGCCTCAGTAAATTTGAAGCTTTCAAAAACACGCGAAACGAGCACAAGGCAATCGCACCAAATGGTTGATGCGAACTTGCCCAGGAAATGGAAAGCGGCAGCTACCCGCTGCCGCACTCCAAGGCGCTCCGCGCGGACTTTGAACGTCATTTGGCCGAGCCTTGGAGTGCGGCGTGTCGGCGCCGCTTTCGCTTCGGAGTACTCCAAAT
>JAWXCN010000166.1:0-14949 GCA_034408725.1 Candidatus Hydrogenedentota bacterium | reverse complement strand
CGATGCAGCCGTGGCGAGAATGCCGATTTGTTCTCGCTCATCTTGGGAGGCTATGGACTCTTCGGAATTGTGTACAGCGTGTCGCTGCGACTCGTCCGGAGGCGGAAGATGCAACGCATTGTGGAGATCTCAACGATTGATGATGCCATCGACAAGTTTCATGCCCGCATTCGCGACGGGTTCGACTATGGAGATTTTCAATATATGACGGACGCGCAATCTCCCGGTTTCCTGCATAAAGGCGTCATGGCATGCTACCGCGAGGTTTCGCCCTCGACTCCGGTTCCCAACGATCAACACGAACTTTCACCGGCGCAATGGCGCGACCTGATTCATCTCGCCCATGTCGACAAGGCAAAGGCCTATGAGGCATATGCCGGCCATTACCGCGCGACGTCAGGTCAAATCTACTGGTCAGACACCATGCAGATGAGCACCTATCTTGATGACTACCACGAATGGCTTGATGAAAAGACTGGCGCACACGTGCGCGGCACGGAAATGATTACGGAGGCCTACATACCCCGCGCTTCGCTTGCCGCATTCATGCGCACGTGCGCGAGAGATTTTCGCAAGCACGGCGTGAATGTCATCTACGGCACAGTCCGCCTCATCGAGCGAGATTCCGAATCATTTCTCGCATGGGCGCGCGAACCCTGGGCGTGCGTCATTTTCAATCTACACGTTGACCATACGCCCGCGGGCCTTATGGGCGCAGCAGATTCGTTCCGCAGGCTCATCGATCGCTCAATCGAATACCGCGGCAGCTATTATCTCACGTATCACATATTCGCAACGCAGGAGCAGGTTCGCGCGGCGCATCCTCGTTTCAGCAAGTTTCTGGAACACAAGCGCGCGTCCGATCCCGCGAACATCTTCACGAGCGACTGGTACACGCACTATGCGCAACAGTAAAGCGGCGTTTGGTACAGTAGCGAGCGAGAAGGTCTTTCACTTTCGCACACACCGGAGAAACACCATGCAACATACAATCGTTTTAGACGTGTTAAATGCTATTGAATATCCAAAAGAAGGCATTCTGAGCCACATCATTTTCAAAGGCGAAAGGATGCACGCCACGTTGTTTGCGATGACGGCGGGGCAGGAGATGTCGGAGCACACCACGTCAATGGAAGCGATGCTGCATTTCCTTGAGGGCGAAATCGAACTTACCGTCGAAGACAAGCAGTACACAGCCGCTGCGGGGACTTGGCTTCGGATGGCACCGCGCGTTGCGCACAGCCTCGTCGCCAACACCAACAGCAAATTCTATTTAGTGACGATCCGGCCCTGAACAACGCCGCTACGCTTCGCGGTGCAGCGCCTGGCGCGCGAGCGCGTGCATCATTCCGGCAAACGTCAGCGCCCACGCCGCAAGCGCAACATAAAAAGCGGCAACCGGTATTGACGCGAGCACTTGCAATCCTGTTGCCTGCGCGAATATGAAGGTTGAGACGGTGTACATTCCGATAGGGAACACCAGCGACCAATATTGGGGGTCATATTTCAGTGGCGCCCGCTGCGCCACATGCCGCCAGATGCCCACGAAGATGAGAAGCGGAATCCACCATGTTCCGGTGACCCAGAAAAACAGGGTAAACCCGGTGATAAATCCGCGGATGGTCTCTAGGAACGGCCAATGTGTCGTGGACAACAATAACCGCGAACCGGCAAGCGTGGTGATGGCGAGCGCGCCCATGTTGATCCAATACGGCGGCGTCAATTTGTCTGGAGGAAGGCTGAAAAAAAACCATCGATACACAATCAGCGCTATCAGGACGATGTAAAACATTGCGCCCAGCAAATACGCCGACAACGACACGAAGAATACCGCCTCCGCATTGCGCATCGATGGCGCCACCAGCGTGCCGAGCACGCAAATAGATTCCGTCGACACCGTGGCGAGCAGCCACGCGCCATTGATTGCGTCTTCAAATTTCGGCTTTGGCTCGTGAACGGTATTCACGGTGAAAAACGTATAGATGAGCACAACCCAGAGCAGAATTCCGAGCCACCACAGCGCCTTTGCAACGCCCATGTAAGGCGACATCAGGGCAAACTGGCTGCCCAACACCATCGTCCCCGCGACCATGGTAAGAAAAAGAACGCTCCGGGCGTTGTTCATAATATCCGCGAGTATCTGCTGTGTGAAAAAGAGCACCCGCGCAAGGGTCAGTGCCCACAGGACGCAGTATGCTATCACGTTAAAACAAAACAGTGCTCGTGAAATCCAAGTGTATTCCATGAAATGCGCTGCGATTGAGACGATTCCGGTGGCCATAACGAGCGAAAAGTAACCGGGAAAAAGAGTTGAGAGCGGCGAAAATAATTTCGGCGCCGGCGTGCTGTCTGGCTCCATGGCCGTGCTAACGATCCAGGCGCCGCATATAGAAATGGAGAATTCCGAAGTTCAGCAAAAAGCAACCAACACTCGCAAGCGCGGCAGGAATAACAATGTCATCATTGCCCCCGAGGTACGCTTCCATCGTCGCGGTCAAAAGCCACAACTGAAACACGACAAGTGTTCCTACGATGCAGAGTATGCCCAGCACAATGGCCCCGCGCTGGCTGCGCGCAAATGTTGACCCTTTCATACGACTCCGTGCTCCAATCCGGTTGCAATGATTCGGCCATTGGCCATTTTCAGAGTGACTTTCGGCAAGGCGCGGCGCGGCGGGCCGGCCAATGGACGTCCCGTATGCAGGTCGAAGCTGCCATTGTGACACGGACAATAGAATTTTCCATCTCGCGGCTTGGGTATCACGGGGCAGGACAGGTGTGTGCACTTCTGGCCATAGGCGACAAAGTTGTCCTCTGAAATCCGCACCAGCACACAAGCGTTTCCTTCGTGAGGATATTGGAACACCTTTGCCATACCGACCTCGAGTTCGTCCAGCGCGGCCACATCGATTTCGGGAAGAGGCCCTTCGGATTTCTTTGTAATGCTCTGGGCGATAATGAAACCCTGACCCGACACGAAGGCCAGGCTTGTCAGCCCGAGCAGTTTCGTAAAATCGCGCCGGGAGCGATACTCGTCCTCCGCCACATCAATTGGGAACTGGCGGCGCCAGTGTGGCTGTTCCCCGGGCGGGGCGCCGTCCGGCGCTGCCGATACGTTTTCTTCATCATGTGGACGCATGGTGAGATTCTCCTGTTTCAATCCCCTGATAGAGCACGCTCGCGTCAATCTGATTTCCAATGACCGTGCCGTGCATCGACCCGGTGACATCAATGCAATCCGCCGCCGCATAGTTGGGCACCATCATGTTCACTTTGGTAGTGATGGTTTGATTGCCGAATTGAAAGGCATTGACCGCACGTGACCGGGGCCGTAATCGCGCGATCTCCTCTCGCGTGCCAAAGAAAAGCGCCTGACTTGGACATACCGACGCGCACATCGGTTTCTTGCCCACGGAACTGCGGTCGTAACACATGTCGCACTTCATCATCAGATGCGTTTCGGTATTCATCTTGGGAACGCCAAACGGGCACGCAAGCACACAATTGTTGCAAGCGATGCAGCGTGGTTTGCGCGCACTCTGGACCACGCCATCTGCCGTTTTCTTGATGGCGTCCGCGGGGCACACCTCCGCGCAGGTTGGCGAGTCGCAATGCATGCAAATCACCGGCACGGTCTGTGTTGAATGCGCCTGGTCGATCATGTCCAACTGGATCATCGAATGGCCCTTGTGCGTATCGCATTCGGAACACGCCTGCACGCAGGCGTTGCACCCGATGCATCTCGCGGGATCGACGAAAAATTCCAGCAACTCCGAAACAGGCATGTGCTTATACCTCCACCCGCGCAGCGGGCTCGATTCGCGCCAACTCTTCCGCAGAGGGCGCGGGCACTTTCTTTAGCCTCACCGCGCAGACCTTGTACTCCGGGATTTTAGAAATGGCGTCTTGCGCGGAAATCGTGAGTTGGTTCACGCTCTTTCGCCCAGGCCAGTGATAGGGAATGAAAATCGTATCGGGGCGAATGGTCGTCACCACACGGACTGGCAAGGTGCAGGTTCCTCGCCGTGATTCGGCCGTTGCCCAATCGCCCGTTGCCAGTCCCAGCTTTCCCGCAAGCTCCGGATGCACTTCGATGTACGGCTCCGGGCATTGATCCACCAAGGGTCCAATGCGCCGGGTCTGTGTACCGGAAAGAAAATGACTGATCACACGACCGGTCGTCAGAATGTAGGGATACTCGGCGTCAGTGACTTCGGCGGGCGGCTGATAGGTAATCGCGTTAAACCGCGCCTTACCGTCGGGAAAGTAAAACGGCCCATTGCCGTTTGCCACCGGGTTCCAGGTCCCAGGTTCGAATAGGCGTGGCGTGCCAGGATGCTCTTCCGAGTAGCACGGCCAGAAAACCCCATGTTCCTTCTCCAGCCTTTCGTACGTGATGCCAGAGTAATCCGCAACGCCGCCCCTCGACGCAACGCGCAATTCTTCGAGAATTTCGCGCGGGGAATCGAAAGTGAATCCGTGCGGCCGATTTAGCGACTTCGCGATGTCCTGGATGATTCGCCAATCCTCGCGCGCGTCTCCCGGACATTCGACTGCCTTGTTGATTTTAATGACGCGGCCCTCGGCTGTCGTTACCGTGCCTTCATCCTCTTCGTGCAGCGAACCCGGCAACACAATGTCAGCGTATCGCGCGGTTTCGTTCATGAAGAAATCGATGGCGACATAAAACTCGAGCTTTTGCAACATGCGCCGCACGAAGTTATTGTCCGGTAGCGATACCAGTGGGTTGAAGCAGATGGAAAGCAGGCCCTTGATTTCATTCCGATCGATCTTGCGGAAGATTTCGTACGCATCCACGCCGGGAGGCGGCAGGTCCTGCTCGGCCACGCCCCATATCTTTGCGATATGCGCACGGTGCTCCGGGTTTCCAAGGTCGCGCCAACCCGGCAACTGATCACACTTCTGGCCATGCTCGCGTCCGCCTTGGCCGTTTGCCTGCCCGGTGATGGTCGCGTAGCCGCAAAACTCCCGGCCGATGCGCCCGGACGCGAGGACGATATTGATGGCGCCGAGGCAATTCTGCACCCCGTGGGTGTGGTGTTCGATGCCGCGCGCATGCAGCAGGAAACTTGATTGGGCCTCGCCCCACCACTCCGCGGCAGTACGGATTGCACGTTCGGCGATTCCCGTGATTTCAGCCGTGCGCGACGGTGAGCAGTCCTTAACACCCGCGGCGACTTCGTCAAAATTTACGGTGTGCTTTGCAATAAAATCATGGTCCAGCCAATTGTTCTCGATCATCAAATGAAGAATCCCGTTGAACAACGCGACATCGCGCCCGGGCTTGATCGGTAGAAACAGGTCACAGGTGCGCGCTATGGCTGTAATGCGCGGGTCAACGACAATGACTTTTGCGCCGTTCTCCCGCGCTTGCCACACGTAGTCGGTTGTGATGGGCGCGCACTCGGCGATGTTCGCGCCGCTAATCCAAACCAGTTGCGTCTTGAGAATGTCCGCCCAGGAATTCGCGGCGCGGTCTACGCCGAAAGCCTTTTTATTGGCGGCACCGGCGCTTACCATGCACAACCGGCCGTTGTAATCGATATTCGACGATTTCAGACAGACGCGCGCGAACTTTCCCATCAAATAACATTTCTCAGTCGTAAGGCTCGCCCCACTAAGGCAGGCCATGGCATGCGGGCCATGCGCATCCTGGATGCGCTGAATCTCCGAAGCTACCCGCGCAATGGCCTCGTCGTAGCCCAGGGCACGGAAACCATTTGGCGAGTTGGTGTCACGCTGATATGCATGCAATAACCGGTCAGGGTGGGCGCCTTGAAGGTAACGCTTCACGCCTTTAGGGCAAAGCTTCCCTTCGTTGAACGGGAAATCGTACCAAGGCTCGAACCCGACGACGACCTCATCTTTGACCAAAAGTTTGATGCCGCATTGCTGGCCGCAAAAACAGCAATGCGTATTGACGACCTTGTCGGGGACCAGCGTCGAATCGAGCCGCATGCCAGTGGATTGGGAAAGATGCGGGCCAAACTCTCCGGCTATCGCTTCGATAGTAGTGCCTGGGTTAGCCAAGACTCGATACTCCTGTTACGGGTGAAAATTGCGCGCGTCTTCGTCGCCAAGCGGCCCTTCGCCCAAACCGGTATTCACATACGCGGGCATTGGCAACGTCATTCCGGTCTGTTCGTATGCGGAGCCCCGCATGAGTGATCCCTGCGCGATCGCTAGCATCGCACGGCGGCAAGGGGGACAAATCCTTTGGTAATGCCCCACCCTGGGCTCTCCGCGAATCTCATAACGATAACCCAGCGCCTGCTCAACCTTGATGAGATCGTTCACGTGCAGGAGTGATGCGAATGGGTGGCCGCAACGGCCGCAGGTTGCCGCCTCGCCCGCGGCGGCGACATCCTTGTAGAATTCAACGCCAAGCTGCGCGGGCCTTTGGAAGATATGAAAAAACTTTCCAAACGGCAACCACAACAATGTGAAGATGACGGTCACCGCGTGCAGCAACGCCAGAAATTCATAGCCATAACCTTGCAGCCACGTATAGCTGACCGTTAGCAACAATCCCGATACACTCACTGCGAAGAGCAGAATCAGCGGCAGGAAATCTTCCGAAAACGTCTGGAGCGCCGCGGCGCCTTCATCTCGCATTCGGCGCCGCATGGCGATCATGACGCCGGGTATGACCATCAACGAGGCCCATACCAGGCCGTGGAAAATAAAAAAGGCGAGGAAAGATTCGTGCGGCATCGCTATGGTTGGAAAGCCGAAGATATAGACCCGGTACCATTCGATGTTGCCGGGTAGCGATTCGAAACTCATCCAGCCGAACACGAGCGGAAACGTGATGGCGGCGGCAATAATGCTACCCCACATGATGAGGAAGTGGGCCAGCCATCGCACTCGCGCCCGTTTCCAGATGAAATTGTTTAGCGCGAACTCGCCGCCTACGCGCACAAACCAGATACCCGTATTCCGCGCTATCCTTCCGCGCGAGAAAAACGTTTGCCAGCCGCGCTTCCAAAACATCGCCGTCGGTGGCCGTTGAAGCCACATCGAGTACCGGTAGGTGATACCAAACATCGCGAAAAGGGTTGCGAATGTGTACGCGACGAGCGGCGCGTCAAACCGGGAAAGATTGCGGGAACCGATCACGATAGATATCGCGAGCAAACCGGTGAATAGGACCGCCCAGGCAGTGGCCTTAATAACTTCAGGTTTCATGCGCCTACCTCCGCAATGTCTATCGCAACTCCTTCTCACATCAAATAAACGCCATAGCCGGGGATTGGCTTGAATGACTTCGGCGTCGAAGCGCTATGCTTCCCGGGCTAGTGACGGTGGCGCCGCGCGTCTGCGCAGCAGCTTCCGAAGTTCGTCGCCGTTCGGAGTAAAATCCGCGAGCGTATACCGATCCAGTGTTTGGAGAAACGCTTGTTGTGCCTCGTAAAACGCGCCGCGCATGCCGCATGCCGGCGCAATCGAGCAGGCGTTCCGTTTCCTATCGAAGCATTCCACGATATGAAAATTCGGTTCCACCAGCCGCACGATTTCGCCCAGGTTCAGTTGGCCGGGCGATCGCGTCAGGCGCAAGCCGCCGTTGCGTCCGCGTTTGGTTTCCAACAACCCCAGCTTGCCCAAATTGTGCGCAATTTTCACGAGATGATTTCGCGACACCCGATAGCGCGAGGCAATCTCCGCGATAGTTGCGCCTTCAGGATGCAACGCAAGGTAGAGGAGTACGCGCAACGCGTAATCGGTATAAAGGGTCAGTTGCATGATCCAAGTGTAGCACGAAGGCGCCGCTTGAATTCCATTAAGCTATATGTTAGATATATGTTCTCGGATCGCGGGGCTATTTACATTGGAGAGGGTCTTTATGTCGAAATCTATTTTTGAAGCGCTCGGTGGGGAGGCTGCCGTAGAGCAGGCGGTCGATATTTTCTACCGGTACGTATTGCAGGACGACCGCATCAATTTCTGGTTTGAAGACATCGATATGGAAAAACAGGCCGCGAAGCAGCATGCATTCATGACGATGGCCTTCGGCGGACCACACGCCTATACCGGCGCTGATTTGCGTACCGGTCATGCCAAAATGGTGGAACGTGGCTTGAACGATACCCATTTCGATGCGGTAAAAGAAAATCTTGTTAAGGCGCTGAACGAATTATCGGTGCCGGCCCATCTGATTCAGCAGGTGCTTGACCTTGTGGAGACTACCCGAAACGACGTCTTAAACCGCGCGCCAGCTCCCGCATCGGTGTAGCAATGGGCGAAATAGTTTTCGAGGGGGAGATCCTGCACCTCCCGCTGGGGGCCACTGTTCTCGATGCGCTGGAAGCGGCCGGCAAAGACGTGCGCAGCTCCTGCCGCAGCGGTATTTGTCAGACCTGCATGATGCAGGCGCTCGAGGGTTCACCACCGGCCAAAGCGCAGGCGGGACTGCGCGATACTTTGCGCGTTCAGCGTTATTTCCTTGCGTGCATGTGCATACCGGAGGAGCGGCTGGTGATCGGCCGACCAGGCGCGGGTTTCCGGTGCGTGGCCACAATTGCGAAACTACAGTTGTTGAACGACTCAGTCAGCGAGGTGCGGTTGCGTTGCGCGGATACGTTCGACTACCGGCCAGGCCAATTTGTGAACCTCGTCAATCCCGATGGAATTGTCCGCAGCTATTCACTGGCCAGTATTCCAGGTGTAGACGACACCCTCGCGTTGCACGTGGCGCGCGTGCCGGGAGGCGCTATGAGCGGTTGGGTGCATGAGCGCGCAAAACCAGGCGACTCCGTCGAGTTGTTGGGGCCGCACGGCAATTGTTTTTATGTGCCCGGAAACACAACACAACCATTGCTGCTCGTGGGCACAGGCACGGGATTGGCCCCGCTGCTGGGGATTCTCACCGATGCGCTGCGGCAGGGGCATGACGGCCCAATTCACCTGTTTCACGGAAGCGTTCGAAAGGCGGGGTTGTATCTCGTGGATCGTTTGCGCGCATTGGCCGAGCGCGCGCCTCAGTTTCATTATCACCCTTGTGTCCTCGAAGGCGATGTCGATGCTGGCATGCACCTCGGCCCCATCGATGCTCACGTGCCGGAGATATTGCTCGCATTAAAAGGATTCCGTGTATATCTCTGCGGCCACCCCGATCTCGTGAAGAAATTACAAAAGCAGACCTTCCTAATGGGCGCGAGTCTGAAGGAAATCTTTGCGGACCCGTTTGTACCGGCCAAGCCCGTCGAACACGAAAAAGTCCTGATGCCGTTTCCTTTAAATTCGTAAGATGCGACATTCGCCCCCCGCCTTTGAGTTCGGCAGGTGTTGCCGCTTTCCATTTCCTGGGCAAAATTGTTCGCGATTCGCGACTGCGCTGGTTTAGATTCGTGGTCCTGAAGCCTTCAAATTATGGAGCGTTTCGAGTACCCCGAAGTGAAAGCGGCGCTGACACACCGCAGTCCAAGGCGCTTCGCGCGGCCAAACGACGTCTAAAATCCGCGCGGGCCTTGGAGTGCGGCAACGGGTAGCTTCCGCTTTCTATTTCCTGGGCAAAGTCGCTTCACAGTTAAGCGCGAATGCCCTTGCTGTCCCGCGTTTCGATGCCGGAGCTCACTTTGTGTAGAGTAGGGGCGGTGCATCCATGTAGACGAGGGGAGGAACAAATCCATGCGGCGAATTTTTTTATTTGCGTTTATCGGCCTGGCGCTCGTGTCGCCGGCGCACTCCGAAGTGACGATGGAGAAAAAAGCTTACGGCGGCTGGCCAAACTGTATCGTACTGTCCAACGGCACGGTTGAAGCCATAGTTATCACCGACGTCGGTCCACGCATCATGCGCTACGGTTTCATTGGTGGCCAGAACCTGCTGAACGAGTATCCCGACATGTTGGGAAAAACCGGCGGCGAAGACTGGCGCATCTACGGCGGCCATCGCTTATGGCATGCGCCCGAAGCGAAACCACGCACCTATGCGCCCGATAATTCCCCGGTGAAACATGAATGGGATGGCGTCACGTTGCGCGTGACGCAGGACACCGAAAAATCCACGGGGATTCAAAAGCAAATGGAAATCGCGCTTGACTCCGGATCGAGCAAGATCACCATTTTGCATCGCCTGACTAACCATAACGAATGGGACGTAAAACTCGCGCCGTGGGCGTTGACGGTAATGGCGAAAGAAGGCCGCGCCATTTATCCGCAGGAACCGTACATCGCGCATGATGACTACCTGCTGCCCGCAAGGCCGCTGGTCCTTTGGCACTATACCGACATGCAAGACCCGCGTTGGACCTGGGGAACCAAATACATTCAGTTGCGGCAGGACCCCGCTTCGGCCACGTCGCAAAAAGCCGGCTTCAAGAATGCCCGGGGCTGGGCCGCATACACGTTGAAGGGAGACGTTTTTATCAAGCGATTCACCCACGACGAAGATGGCGAATACGTGGACTTCGGTTGCAGCACGGAAACGTTTACCAATGCCGACATGCTTGAGATAGAGACCTTGGGTCCTCTTTCAAAGATCGGTTCGGCGGGCGGCACTGTTGAACACGTGGAGGAATGGTTTCTTTTCAAGGCGGAAGTGGGCGGCACGGACGCTCAAATCGACGCAACGCTGATTCCGTTACTGGAACAGATTAGCGCCGGCGCGCCAAAGGCAGCGCGGAAGTAAGGAGCTACTGCGGTACCCGGCACTGTCCCAATAGCTCCCGGACCTTTACAGCAAGCTCGGTCGATGCAAATGGTTTTTGAATAAACGCCGGTGGTTGAAGTTGCGCCACAAATTCGGCGTCCATGTCTTCACAATGCCCAGACATGAACAACATCGCGATGGATGGACGGTGCTCGAGCAGCCGTTCGGCAAGTTGCCGGCCTGACATACCCGGCATCACCATGTCCGAAACGAGCATATCGATCGGGCCTGTATAGTGTTCCGCCATGGATAGGGCATCTTCGCCATTCGCGGCCTCAAGCACCGTGTACCCACAGCGCCCGAGAATGCGGCAAACCACGTCGCGCACCGCGTCTTCATCTTCCACCACGAGCACCGTTTCCGACCCCGCGGTTCCGGTCGAAGATTTTGGTATTGCCGCCGCGCTCTCGACGTGCTCGTCCACGCACGGCAGATAGATGAAGAATGCCGTGCCGCTACCCGGTTCGCTTTCAACCTGCACACGCCCACCCCAGCGTTCGACGATTGCATACACCGTGCTGAGCCCCAAGCCGGTGCCCTTGTCTTCTGCCTTGGTGGTAAAGAACGGCTCGAAAATGTGCTGCTTGGTTTCAAGATCGATACCAACTCCCGTATCCCGCACCGCGATGCGCGCGTACTCCCCGGCCAGCGGCATGGGCTGGTTTACCTCATCATCGACCGGGACTTGGACGCGCGCGGTTTCAATCGTCAGCGCGCCGCCTTCGGGCATCGCATCGCGCGCGTTCACGACAAGGTTCATGATGATCTGTTCCAGACGTCCGGGATCACCCATGATGCAGGGCACATCGTGGTCCAGCGCAAGCGTAAGGGAAACCTTTTCACCGATGATGCGCCGCAGCATCGTGGCCAGGGCATCGATCACGCCGCTCGGGTCCACCGCAACGTTTCGCACGGGCGCGCGCCGGCTGAAGGCAAGCAATTGGCGCGTGAGCGCCGCCGCCCGTTCCGCGGCGTGTTGAATTTCCGCAATGCCCGATTCGAGGACAGGGTTACCGGCTACCTGCGGCAAAATGAAATCGGCGATTCCCATCATCGCGGTAAGCAGGTTGTTGAAGTCGTGCGCCACGCCGCCCGCGAGCCGGCCAACCGCCTCCATCTTCTGCGCGTGCCGTAACTGTTCCTCAAGTTGTTTGAAGTCCGTAATGTCGTGTCCGTACGCGATGACATGTGACACCACGCCGTTCCGGTCGACAATAGGTTTGTACGTCCTGATGAAGTGGCGCGGCTCGCCCGCCTGCGAGTCGAACCGTTCTTCCTGACTGACAATCTCGCGTTTGGACACGGCAGACCGAAGCCATTCCTGCCGGCGTTCCGCGATCGAACGATCACGGCCGCGCCGCTCGCAGTAGTCAAAGTCGGTGCGGTTGATCAGCCAGGCGCGGAGGTCGGGATCAAACACACTGCTCGGCGAGATGTAGAGATAACGGCCATCGGCGTCAAAGACCGCTATTTGTGCCGGCAGGTCTCCCAATAATTGCTCGTAAAACTGGCGCAAGCGTATGGCTTCATACTCGGCGGCGCGAATCTCGTCGAGGCTCTGTGTCAGCGACAGGATGCATTGCTCGCCGTTGTACGACACGATGCGCGCATAGATGCGGCCCAACCGGAATTCGCCGTCCTTGCCGCGCGCCATGAGTTCAATGCCTTCCGCGCGCCCGTCGCGCTGGAGCGCGTCAACAAGCCATTGCCGGCCTTGTGAATCCGGAAAAATTGCAAGTTCGGTGGATGTTTTCCCCACGACCTCCTCACGCACATACCCCAAGCGGAAGAGAAACATCTTGTTGACGTCCCGGAAACGTCCTTCGGAAACATTCGCGATGGCCATCGAAAACGGACAGTCCTCATACGCGAGATGGAACCGCTCGTCCGCAAGCTGTGCGCGTTTTTCCGCGTCGGCGAGCTTTAGTTGTTGTGCATCCAGTTCGTCCGCGGAGCCTCGAATACCCTGTTCGAGCTGGCGGCAAACGGCCAACGCCTGGTGCAGTAAATCGGCCGCGGCCGTCGGGGGCAACGCCCCCGAACTTTCTTCAAGACGCGCCAAGGTTGTGTGCAAGTGGTCCACTTGCCGCAACAATGCTGATGACGCCGTCGATGGCGCTGATGATTGGTCGTTGTTCATTCCGCGTTACAGTTACCCGGTTCCCTTACGTTTCCCCGGCAAGCAGAGCGGTAGCGGCGCCCCCTCTCATAAGGACAGCGAAGTATAGCACGCGATTACCGCGGCGCAATGCCCGCCCGTGGAATAGGCTTCGGCACGAAAGGCGAAACGTCTTTCAGTGACGCGGAAAATACCCGGACGCCATCGGACTCCGGCGAATACACCGGGACCGGTTCAAACCACCCCGCCCATTCGATCGCCGTGGGCGCGTTCGCGTTCGCCGGCGGTGCGCCGCAAATGACGGCATGCACCGGGTCGTCCACGAAAAGCGTCATCGCGTTTCGCATGGAAATGTTGGAATCGATGGAATGCAAAAGCGCAACTGCCCAACGCGCGGATTTGCGCTCCCTGCGAAGTTTCGCGAATACGCCAGGCGCCGCGCCTATCGAATCTTCCAAACCCGCGCGGCCCGAATCGAGCGCGAAGAATTCGTCCGGTCCGCAGGAAAACGCATACGTGCCGGGACCAGCCCAATGCTCCGCGTCCGGTGGCGCCGAATGCCAAACGAAATACGTTGGTATTGGGCAATCCGCAAGCGCAGCAAGCGCAGCGGAGAATTGTTCGGCGCCGCCTTCGACAAAGACCACCGCGAACCGCGGTTGCGCGGTTTCCAAAGAAGCGGCCAGTACGGGAAAATTCTTCGCGTTCGCGTTGATGCATGCAAACGTGTAGCGATCCAGTTCGGACTCAACCACGAACACGGCGCGGGGCGTGGAATCCATTTCGTCGCCCTGCGACCATTCAAGCGCGTAGGCGCCGGGCGGGACCTCCCTGGGAATCGTACATTGCGCTTCGACACCCCCGTTTGGCTGCTCGATCCATTCCGCGGCGAGCGCATGGCGCGCGGCGTCCGACACCAAATGAACCGTGCCGCGCCGTTCCGCAACAAGCTCAGCCGTGCTGCCCGCTACGCAGAGCGCGGGCCGCGCATCGTTTGGTGTCTGCAACGCCCCCAACGGACCTTCCGGGGTGCGCGCAATCGACGCCGCGCACATAAGCCAGACTATTGCCAAGGCCCGCAACATTATTTCATCTGCGCCGGCCGCCACGCAGGCGCGAGGTCTTCGCGCTCCGGTGGCGTCACTGCTCGCGCGTTGCTTCCGTCCGCATCACAAATGTATACGCCCGGCTTTCCACCGCGCGTGGATACGAAGGCCATCGAATCGCCATCCGGCGACCACGCGGGCGACCAGTTGTCCGACGCGGCGTCGGCGGCTACCGGATAAACGAGCGTGCGTTGCGGCGCTACCTTATAGATTCCCCTCGTGCCGCCTCGAAGCGATTCGAAGGCGAGCCATGCACCGTCCGGAGACCAGACCGGGTTCCAGTCCGGCGCGTGATGGTTGCTGACATCCACGACGCCGCGCCTCGGCCGTTCGACGAATATTTCGCGGTCTCCGCCGTCATTCGATTCATATGCAATCGAGCCAGTTCCCTCATGAGGCGCCGGACTCCACTCAACAAACGCTCCACCACCCCACGTCGTCACCAGCGGCGATACCGCTTTTTCTTCGACGGTGTAAAGGTTCGTCGTGCGCCCGTCGTCCGCGCGCACCGCCGCGACGCCAACGATCTCCGTGTCGGACGCCCACACCCCCGACATCATCGACAACGCTTCTGTTCCCCAGGCCACACTCGTATTCGCCGCGAGATCATGTACCCAGACCCGCCACGATTCTCCCGCACCCGCGGCGTACCCCAGTTTCGTCCCGTCGGGAGACCATGCGGGCCACCGGCAGGAAACTTCCGTGACTGTAAGGTGGCGCAGCTCGATGCCATCGTCTCCCACAATACGAATCCCGGTCTGCCCCTCCGGCATCAGGCATTCGTGCGCAATCCAGTTCCCGTCCGGCGACCATGCCGGCGCGCCGTCCCAAGGGCCATTACTGACTTGACGGAGCGCGCCAGAGTCCAGGTTGACGATGCAGACCCTGCGTTCGCCGGGCACAACGCCGCTAACTACCGCCAGGTCAGCGGAAGTCAGGCTGGCGGATAGAGTTAGCACTGCAATGAAGAGCGTGGCCATGCTTGCAAGTCTAACACGGGAAGGAGCTTGGTTAAAAGAGGAGGATTTACATTGAATATAATTCAAAGAAGAT
>JAWXCN010000165.1:0-30120 GCA_034408725.1 Candidatus Hydrogenedentota bacterium | reverse complement strand
GTTACGGCGCGCCGCGGCGCTTGTGGGATTTAAGGAGGTCACCTTTTTCTACGAGCCGGTAGCGGCGTGCGTGGAATATGCAGTGCTCACGGATCGCCGGCAACGCCTGATGGTCGTAGACATCGGCGGCGGCACCTGCGACATTTGCATCATGGAATTCGGCGGCGGCTACGGCGCGCGCGAACGGCTCGCGGAGAGCAAGATTCTCGGCGTCGCTGGCGTGCCAATCGCGGGCGATGCCATCGACAAGGAAATCATCCGCGCGAAGGTGTTTCCGTGGCTGGGGAGCCGGTCGCGGTACGGTCCGTCGCAACTGCCCATGCCGATGTATGTCTACAACGCCATCATCGACTGGCAAAACCTCTACAAGCTCAACACGGAAGAAACGATTAACTGGCTGATCGCGACTGAAGTGAGCTCTACCCAGCCAACGGAAATTCGCGCGTTGCGTACGCTCATCCAGCGAAACTTCGGGTATCCCCTCGTGCGTAAAGTGGAAGCGGCAAAAAAAGAGCTTTCCTACGAAATGGAAGCGTACCTGGAAATCCATAAGGATGCCCTGCACATCTCGGAAACCATCGATAGGGCGGAATTCACCCACATCATCGAACCCACCCTCGAAGACATGTTCGCAAGCATCGACGAAGCCGAAAGGGTCGCCCAGGTCAAATCTTCCGAAATCGATTACGTTCTCACCACCGGCGGAACCAGCCTCATTCCCGCCGTGCGAAACCTTCTCGCGGACCGCTTCGGCCAGGAAAAACTGATGGAACGCGACACTTTCACGTCCGTCGCCACCGGGTTGGCGGTTGTGAGCCAGTTTGTGTAGCCGAGGTTTTCTATCTGCGGGTCGCCGGTGTTGACCGCGCGCGCGAACGTGTATACAATGTGGCTACAATAAATTGGGAGAAATCAGATGCCCGGCGAAATCCGAGGTAGAATTGTTAAAATTGGCAATTCGTGCGGGGTGCGCATCCCAAAGCCGATTCTCGAATCTCTTGCGCTGGGTGAACAGGAAGAAGTTCTCATGTCCGTTGAAGCCGGCAAGCTCGTCATGCAACCGTTGACGCGCGTCCGACAGGGATGGGATGAGCAATTTAAGAAGATGGCGTCGAAAGGCGACGATAAACTCATCGGCGGCGATCATACCCTCTCTTCCTGGGACGACGTCGAATGGACGTGGTAGTCCGGAGGTTTGACGTTTTCCTGATTGCGCTCGAGCCAACTATCGGTTCCGAAATTAACAAGAGCCGCCCGTGTCTTATCGTTTCACCCGATGAGATGAACAAACATCTTGCCACGATAATAGTTGCTCCCATGACAACGGCTCCCCGTAATTATCCAACGCGAATCCCATGCCGATTCAAAAACACCTCCGGTCGCGTCGCGCTGGACCAACTCCGAACTATTGACAAGTCACGGTTGATCCGTAAACTTGGGACCATCGCGCCAGATACGCAACGCCGCGTTCTCGATGCCCTCGCAGAAATGTTCACGGAATAGACCCTCTACGATTCTTGCCGATTGCGCATTCCATACCCGCCCATCCGATGCAACTTGTATACTGCTCTGGGCATCTAATCGTAAGTGGAGAAACCGCTATGCGACGGAATGTTGTGCGAGTTATCCTGTGTGCGTGCGCCTTGGCGACAGTGTTGTCTCCCGCCTTGTCGTTGTCGCCGCCGGCGCCCATGCAACGCGTTGCGCCTATTGGATGGGAGACGCGCGTTACGCCGGGGTTTGATCCTCCAATTGAATATCAAATCGTATACGGTTCCTCCGGCTACGAAAGCGCGCCCGCCGAGGACATAAAAAAGCTCATCTCGTCATGGGGACCCGAAGCCTTTGGCGTATTGAAGAAACGTGGCGAAGACCCCGCCTGGAAGGAATTCCGGCCCACCATCGATCTTCTCATACAGGAAAACGGGTCTCCCGAAACTGCTTCATACTTCGCCGAGAGAGCAAAAGAAGCGCTTAACACCCCGGACGAAAACGGACCGGACGGCAATGTGTTGCAAATCGCATTGCATCGGCTGCGGCGCGTTGCCCCCCAGGAATTTGAAAAACTGTTTGAAGAAGCATTTCCCTCGGCGTCCGCACCCGCCCGAAGGATGTTGCTTACTGTCTTCGCGTTTGGCTTATCCGATGATACTCAGGCGGAAACTCGCGTGGCGCGGCTGCGCGCGATAATGAAATCTGCTAGCGAAGACGCCGAAAGAAAACTCATTGCGGACCTGCTTGCGAATTACGCCACGCAGCAACGCGCGAATGAGCCGATGCAACGTATTCTAGACATCGAACGCGGGAACGAATCGCAACCATGAAGATACTCCGCGCGCTATGCATCCTTGGTTTTGGCACAATCGCTGCCTTCGCGCAATACCCACTCGCTAACGTCGATGTGGATGTCGCGGTACTCGACGAATCCGGCGAACCAGTTTCCGGCGCGACGGTGCATTGCGTGAGTTGGTATGACGGCCCGCGCGCCACACCGCTTCAACCGGACGAACAAGGCGCTACCGACGCGCAAGGCCATGTTTTGTTTCACGATAAAATGGCCGGCCAATTCCTTGCGCGCGTCATTCACGGCAAACTCGGCGGCTGGTTCCGTATTAACGACAATAAGGATGGCGTCACCTTCGGCGCCGTCACCGTTGGTCTCGGCAGAACGGTGTCCGGAACTGTAACCGACGAACATGGTGAACCCATCGCGGGCGTGCTGGTCTCTGTCGACGGTTGTTTGCCCGCGACCGAAACCGACGCGCAAGGCAACTACGCCGTGCCCAATATCGGCATCGGCTATTCACATTCATTCGGATATTACAAGGAAGGCTATGCCTGGGTTTCAGAAAACCCGCGTGACGACATGAAGAGCGTCGATATCACGCTCAAAAAGGGCGTCGATATCGAAGGTGTTGTCATCGGACCCAACGGAAAGCCGGTCGCGAACGCAATAATTTACGGCGCAAACCGTAACGATCCCGTGCGCACGGATAGCGACGGCAAGTTTCAACTTTTCGGAATTCCAATCGACACCGACCTTCACCTGCGCGCCAATTATTACGAGCAGGAACCGTATTTCTCCGGTGAAGCAAAGCTGCACATCGGCGACACCGTGCCGCCGCTCGTCACCATCGCGACCGCCGAGCATGTACCCGTGCCGCGCGAAACGCGCACGATCACGGGCACCGTTGTCCGCGCCGATACTGGCAAACCCGTTACCGCCAGAATGTTCATGGGAGATTCAAAGCACGAAGCTATGTCCAACCCGGGTGCAACCGATCAGCAAGGCGTCTTCCTCATCGATAACAATGTACGCGGCATCCATTACATCTCGGCGCTTCCCATCAACCCCACACTCTACGTCATTGGCGAACCGTTCGAGGTCGATGCCTCCCAAGGTTCCGTCGCAGGCGTCGTATTGAAAGTCGGGGACGGCTGTGCCATTCGCGGGCGCGCAGTAACAGAAGATGGAAAGCCGGTCGCTAAACAATACGTCCAGGTTACACCGCGTTCGCAATTCCTTCCGCAAATACACACACGCGACGATGGCCGGTTCTCCATTCCAAACCTCGAAGCAATCGGTGTCCCTCACACCATCACCATTTCGGATCAATTACGCAGACCGCGCTCGGTAAAGGTCGGTCCGCTGAAGAAAGGCGAGCTTCGCGAAGGGGTCGAGATCGTTTTCCCCGCGCCAGTCGAACCTCACATCCTCCGGGGAACCGTAAAGAACCCCGCCGGTGAACCGCTTGCAAACGTGAAGGTGTTCCTGTCCCATGAAGACGCGTCTGGCAAAGCCCATATCAACAACCCCGTCACCGATGACGCCGGCCAATTCGAGGTCGAGGTGGTGGAAAGCGGGCGCGTCAAGCTCAGCGCATCCACTTCGGTGTACGTCAATCGCGACGGTGGCCGCTATGATACCCAGCAGTTCTTCCGGGTCGTCGGCAACGACGCCTTCGATCTCGATGCGACGAAAGACTCCGAAATCGCGGTTGTTCTCGAGAAACAGGGCATGGGCGTGTTGCAGGGGCGGATTATCGATGAAACCGGCAAAGGCATCAACGCACAACTACAAATCGTTCACGGTGACGAAAAAATCGAGCATGGCCGTTGCGACGAAGCTGGATATTTCGCGTTTCATCGCACACCGGAACCGCCATTCATTATCGAAATCACCAAACCGGAATATCAGGCGCGCATCGTCGCAATCGACAAAGCCACCGTCGATCCGGAAACGCCTCTCGCCATCACCTTAAAGCGCGGACCCTTCGCCATCGGTGAATCGGTCTGGACTGCCATCACCGGTCAACCCGCAACCGGCGCGGCAGTCGAAGCCATGCCGCTCTCCACATATGTGCGCAAGAACGAAGCGAAGTATTACAACGAAGCGAAGCCGCGTCCTGCCCCGCCTGTGAACACGCCGAGGCCGCAGCAGTTCTTTACACCGCGCGTGCGATTCCTTGATGCGAAGGGCACACCGGTTACACAAATAATCGTTCAGTCGCTGCAAAGTCATATATCAGCGCAGAAAGCGCTGTACGCACCAATCGATAGTTATTCGCCAAAATCGATGTCGAATGAAGAAGGGATCTACAACTTTATCGGGGACCCCGTTCCGTTGGGTTACGGTTGGGTCGCATGGGCAGAAGGAATGGGTAGGGTTGCGCGCCAATATGTTGTCCCATCGCAGGAGCCTGACGCAGTTATCGATATCGAAATGCGTCCCGCGGCAACCATCGAATTGAACGTATCAGACGCCGACGGCAAACCCGCGGGCGGTGTTCCCATCTGCACCGCAAACCTCGCATGGGACAACTACGACAACACCGAGCCTTCAAAAATCGGGGTTACGGACTTAGACGGTGGTCTTGTGTTCGAACAACTGCCTTCCGGCGCGCACGCGTTCAGCATCGGCACTTTCGGTCGCGATCTGCGGCTTGTCACCATGACTATTGAGGACGGTGAAACTAAAAAGTTGACCACACAACTTTCCACTAACCCGGATGATTTTGCTTGGCTGTTGCAAACCTGGCGCAACACTATCGAGCGCGGACCGATATTGCCCGACACAATCAAAAGCCGAATCTCGGAAATGCGCGCAAAGGAAAAGCTCGCCGCGTATGTCCGCGATCAAATTAATCTAGTCGGTGGGTACACGCAAGATTGGAACTTCCGTGAACGGGAACTAAGCCTGCTCGCGTCGTTGGCCGCTGAACTGGGCGACACCGCCGCCGTACCAATCCTTCGTGAGGCTATCACCACGCGCGCGGACGACACTCGTAACTTCAGCACGCCATCCAACACCGGCGTTGGCGCCATGGCGCACGCGCTCGTGCAATTGGAAGGCGAAGCCGCAATCGAATTCTTTGAAAAAGTCGCAACAGACATGAAACTCGATGCCGCCGCGCGCCAGGCGGCCATCGAGGCGCTGGGCCGCATCGGCACTGAAGCAAGCGCCGAGGCTTTCGCGCGCATTCGCGACAACGCCCGCGCTCTCCCCGGTGCGCCCGCCGCAAAGGTTTCCTATACGCACGCCGAGCGCATTCGAGAAACGATCGAAATTGTGAATCTCATCATTACCAACGCGCCGAATCACCCGCATACCGCGCCCGGAAGCAATATTAACTTCGGCGCCACCATCTCCGAAGACTACAAATCCGCCGACGTCTGGGCTTCTTTCCCCTACGGCGGCACCAACTACAAAATGGTCCGCATCGGCGATGAGTGGCTCATCCAGGAATTCGGCGGAACTGTGATGGCGTAGAACACCCGACATTTTTATTGGAAAGTGAACCGGTAATTTTCGAACAATCGAAACGCGTCAGCCGGAACATCCGCAAGTTGGATTTCGAGAAAGTTAATCTGGGTCGGGCAGACACCTTCCCAAGTGTCCACGCAGTCCACTTTATGACCCGAGGACATCAAAGTCTTTATCACCGTGTAGAGTTCCTTTGTAGCGGCAATGTCGTCATCCTCTTCCTCGAACCAGTCCTCCGGTGCTCCAAAGCCAAGCGTCTCTTCGGCGTGCCGGAACGCGCAACTGCATACGGACTTCGAGCCCACATACCATCTGTTTGGATACGCCAGCAGATCCGCATAGGCATAATCGCGCTCGCCGAGCGGCCCGAAGCGGATCAGTTCGGAATTGTACTGGGCAAGATTCGCGTCTGAATTTGTTGAAAGATAAAGGCTGTAACACACGTTGCGGAATCCTATGGTATATCTCCATCATACCTTCGCTGGCATGCACATTTATTAGGAGCGTTTCATTGAGCGGAATACGGTCTCTGCCACCGAAACACAAGGCGATCATCGATGGTCACGCGCTGGAGTACATCTGTTCCGGCGCGGGGTCGCCCCGATTGTACTCATCAACGGCGCTGGCGGGCCCATCGCGGGGTGGTACAAGGTGTACACTTCGCTGGAGCGGCTGAGCACGGTGTTCGCATATAACCGGCTCGGCATTGGCGGGAGCGACCGGCCAATGGAACCGCAAACGGGCGACGTCATGGTCGAAACGTTGCGCGTGCTCCTATTGCTTGCGAATCTCCCACCGCCATACCTGCTTGTTGGTCATTCAATCGGCGGGTTGTATGCAAACCTGTTTGCGCGCACGTATCCCGATGAAGTCGCCGGGGTGGTGTTGCTTGACGCCACTGCGCCGGATGACGTCCGGTTGTTGACCCAGCACAGGAGCACATTCCAACGTATCGTGGAGGTGGTGATCAACGCAGTGCTTGGCAAGGACAAATTCGGCGAGGTCGCACAAGCGCCTGAAACAGCCGCGATCGTCGAGCGCGCGGACCCGTTCCCGGACGTGCCGCTCATCGTGGTGACTGGCGGAAAGCCGTCCCGGCTCCTGTCCGCAATCGCTCGCTCGATTCGCGCAACCAACCAGTGCGCGCTGGCAGCATTGTCGCCTCAGGGCAAACAGGTCATCGCTGAGCGCAGCGGCCATTTCCCCCAGTTCTCGGAACCGAATGTCGTTGTAGGGGCGATTCGGGAAGTTTTAGCCCGGTGCGTCGCGGACGTGTAATCTCATTCGAACTTGGAATCTTGATAGTTTGAAATCGGGACCGAACTAAACGATTCCTAAACCAAGTGGCGATCCCGTTGCATCACAGAGTTGTGGCGGAACATGCCAAAAACCGATGGACTTTGGGACGACTTTGTATCAACGCTTCATGAAACTCTCTCGATGGCGGAAGCTCGCGCTGATCGTATTGGCATTAGTCGTGGCCGGCAGCGGCACGTTGGGGGCGATAGTTTGGCGCGGCATTCCCTTTCCCGCTCCGACCGGGCCGCATCAGGTTGGCCGGACGAGCTATCACCTTATCGATGCGTCGCGCAAGGAGATTTTCAGCGACGACCCCGACGATTTCCGGGAACTGATGATCACCGTTCACTATCCCGCCGATGATGCCTCGCAGGCGCGGCGAGCGCCATACGCCGACACGACGCTGGCCCGCGGTATCGCCGAAGAAGTGGACACGCCATCTTTTGCCCTCGGATTGATGAAGTCACACGCCCTGGAAAAGCCCCCGTGCCAGACGCGCGACGGAGGGTTTCCGGTCGTGATTTTCTCGCCCGGATTAGGCGTGCCTCCACTGTTGTACACAGCGACTCTCGAAGACTTGGCGAGTCACGGGTTCGTTGTCGTGAGTGTCTCCCATCCATACAGTATTGCCGTCACGGCGTTTCCGGATGGTCGTGTCGTGGCTGTGAACGAAGCCGGATTGCAGGGGGAGTTGCACCATAAGACCAGCGGCTCGCCAGAATCGGCAGGTCCCCCAGAGGGCGTGGGGGCCGTTTGGGTCGCGGACGTACGCTTTGTGCTTGACGAGCTTGCTCGTTTGAATCGTGACGACAAACTCCTGGCCGGCCGTTTGAAACTCTCTCGATTCGGCATTTTTGGGCATTCATTCGGTGGGGCCACCGCGGCTCGCGCCGTGCAGATCGATGAGCGATTCCGCGCCGGGATCAACATCGACGGCACCGATTTCGACGCCACAGCGAGTTCGGGCATCGATCTTCCCATGATGTGGTTGGAGGCAGAGATCCGCAAGATCGATGATGCAGCGCTAGCTCAAGCGAGCAAGACCCGCGCATGGGCCGAAGAGGCCTGGCGCATTCATGATAAGCGAGCCGCCGATCTGCAGCAAAGCACGCCCTACGGATCCCGCCGGCTGGTCCGGGGCGCCGCCCATATGACATTTGCGAGTGATGTCGCGCTCGCGGGATCGACTTGGCCGTGGTCATGGTTCGCGAGCGGCGTGGATCTTGGAACGATTCCCGGCAGGCGAGCTGTATCGCTTGTCAATGCGTGCGTCGTTGGGTTCTTTCAAAAACATCTCGAAGGGCAGTCGCAGCGCCTGGACGGCTTGGCACATGAATTTCCGGAACTCGCGCTTCAAATGCCGCTGCGCTAGCATCTCTCACGCATTTCAACACCAACGCGTATCGACGACTTATTATCGTCGGAGATCAAATTTGATTCATACCTTAAATTACCCGAAAAATTGGGGTTGGGTTGACCACTCCCTTAAACCAAGTGGCTATCCCGTAGCATCATAAGGATGTGAGCGGAATATGCCAAACCGCGATGGCGGAACGACCTGACAGGATTTACGTGGCTCCGGAAACTGCTCAGACCACGGACGACGAACTGTTGGTGCGCCGGGCGCAATGTCGCCCCAAGGAAAACAGGTGTTCGCGCCCCGCAGCCGGCATTTCCCCCAGTTCTCGGAACTGGACGTCGTTGCCGACGCAGTCAAACATGTAATAGAAAACGCGCGACACTCTTCATAAACTTAAGGAGAGTCCGCCGGTGCTTCCAGGTCGAAATCGGCTGTAGTTGTTGAGTTTGCTGAAACGGTTACCGTACGTGAAACATCCGTACGAGATTCCCCGCCCGGTAATTGAACGGTAAGCGTAATTTCTCCCGAAACAACATGCGGCAGGGTGAAGCATCCATCACTGTCAGTTCTGGCCGAGTAAACCGTGCCCGAAGCGGACCGCGCTACAACTGTAACTCCCACGAGAGGCTGGGCATCTTCTCGAACACAGCCTTCGAGGCCACCAGCAGGCGTAAGAACGATCTCGACCAACGCGGTGGCATTGCGCTCATCAAGTTGCGTCAATGCTGACCCCACCCCGAAGCGGGCGTGGTACGCGGACAGCAGCAATTCGCCTTGGGATAAATCTGTGATTTCAAACGATCCCGTTTCGTCGGAATACGCTACGCTGTTCGACAATTGGGATTCGACGTACTGGGAAAGTGGCCCTGGAAAAATCGCAGCGCCCGGCACGGGCTTGCCATTACTGTCGGCAACGATCCCCCGCAGGCCAAAATCTCCGGGCTCCAGCGCGATTATCACAGGGTCTGAAGCATCATTTGCGTCAATGCCACGAATGCGCCGGGGCTGATATCCCTTGGCTCTCGCAAACACGACAAAGTCCGCCGGATCACACTCCATCTCGAATCGCCCCGCTGCATTAGAAACGCGGCGCCAATCAGACGGATTAGGGTTGCCGGCGCGATCCAGAACGGCAACATCAAAAACCGGTATGGGTTTCTGCGTTTTAGCATCGATAACGCCGCCGTAGAGAAGCGCGGGAGTGGCGAGTGTCAAGATTACGTCTCGATCGCCGGCTTCGACCAGAACCGGTTCGCCTTCTAAACCGTTCGTGCGTGGTGTAAGTTCGTAGGTCCCGGCCTGTAGACCCGCAATCTTGAAAGTGCCATCTTGAAGAGTGCTTGTTGAACCGTAAAACGTAATGCCTGTATCGGCAATGTGCGAACACGAAACCGACGCCACCAGGGGAGCACCATCCGAATCAACGATCTTGCCGGCAATTGAGAGCGACGCTTCTTCGGGCAGTACAAGCTGAAGGCCCACGATTTTTTGGCCTTCGCCCAGGTTAATCTCTTTCAAGTTGTGCTGACCGCCCGCGCCAATGGCCGCTAAAATGCGGTAATGTTCCGCTATCAATCCCGTAATCAAGAATCTGCCCTCGGCGCTGGTTTCCGCCATGCCCGGCATATTGGGCAATGGCTGGTCACTCCACGCGGACACTCGCCCCCGCACGGGATTACCATATACATCGACAAGCGTGCCTGCTATGGAGCCGGTGCGGTTTGTGTCAAGACTAATCGTTACATCTGAAACGCCTTCAGTACCTACGTGTACCTCGATGTTCTTCGACGACATAGCGGCGGTGTTCGCGCCAACGGTGACGTCCCGCTCGCCGGGAATCCCGGCAAGTGTAAATGTACCGTCCTCGCCGCTGGTAGTCTGGTCTTGCCAATCCTCTGCGTGTCCGCGCACTTCCGCGCCGTGTACTGGCGCGCCAGCAGCATCGATCACCGTTCCGGATATGCAGATGCCGCGAAACAACAGGATTTCGACGCCCTCGACTAATTCCCCCGGCGCGACGCTCACCTGGGCGGCTTTATTCTGGTGTGAGCCGCGCGGATACCCGCGCACGAATTGCGGTGCGATGGTGTATTCGCCTTCGTGAACGCCATGGAATTCGAACTGTCCGTTTTCCGCATCCGACGTCGCGCTCAGCGTGCGCGAAGTCTCGTTTCCCGACCGCGCGCGCAGGATCGCACCGGGAATGGGTTCGCCTGTCATTCCGTCGGCAACCCGGCCGCGGATGGCCCCGCCCTCGGTGGCGCGCAGCACAAGAGGCTCCGGGGTATTTCCGTGCTTGATCTTCAATTGCACGGGGCCGCCCGCAAGTATGAATGGCGACGTATCGACGTCGATGATGAAGTTGCCATCGTTTAGGCCAAATTCAAATTCTCCCTGCTCGTTGGTAAATGCGCGGACCGGCGCAACATTCAAATCCTTTTGCCTCCCGCTGACCCAGATACCTCCCAGCGGCGCGCCGTCGACATCGTCGATAACGATGCCCGATACCTTCACTCCCGGATTCAGGACAATGCGGTTGTCAGTCGTATCCGCCAAAAGTTCGTCCGACAGTACAGGCGCATAGCCATCGGCAGTGACGTAAAAGTTCCATGCGTGGGGTTCAAGGCCCGCAAAGGAGAAGCCGCCCGACGCATTCGATAACACGGCCAAGGCTTCCGATTGGGATCGCTCGACTTCCGCTTTATCGTGGAGCACAGGCACAAGCCGCGCCCCGTCTATGCCCTCGCCCGCTTCGTTCACGACGTGACCGCCGATCGGCTTTCCGGGAAACAAAACGAGCTTTACTTCAACACGGTTCTCTTGGGGCGCAAGCCGGACCCGCGTGGATGCGTACGCCTCGCCCAATCGCGCGGAAACCGCATAGGGTCCATCGGGCAGTTTTGTTACCGTAAACACGCCATCCGAATCGCAAGTAACGCGAACGGGCGTAAAATCCAACGAAGCAACCTGGGCGAAGTCTGGAATGCGTTGCACGGAGATTTCCGCGTTCCGCGTGCGGCCACCGTCGAGTGCGTACACAATGCCGTGAATCTCGCCAGAACCCATTAATGGTTGCTTCGGGGCCCTCGGCTGTTTGGTGAGAACGCTACTCGGTTGCGGTGGAACCTTGACAGGCTCCGCAATTTCATTTCGCCCGGGTTGCTCTGCATGGGAGTGGTCGTCGACATCGCGCAAGCCAAGAAATGTCACCGTGACGGCAATCGTCACTCCAGCCAACACCCACAATAGGTGAGTTCGTTTCATGAAACATCCCCAAGTCTATAAGAAAGGCTTGCGCGTAATGACTCAATGGCTTGGTTGAGAATGTGGAGCCAGTTTGCCCGGCTCTCGTTTCGCCCATGCTCCGTCTCGATAGACCATGAGTTCCGTGGTGGCACTCGACTCTCTCCAAAGAGACATCATTGCGGTCTCCCGGTCGAAATCGAGGCGATCAAGAGTGAATTCGTCGTCTGGAATCGTCCCGTTTAGTTCTGCCTTAACAATCCGCAATCGAAAGGAACTTCCCGGTGATCTCATTCTTTTCATGCTCTTTGTTTCAACCAATTCTGGAAACCACAATCCATCCATTTTGGCGAGGGTTACCTTAAGATCGTAGTAGTCTTTGCCATTCGTGTCGACGGCGTCGACTTCCACAAGCAGAGAATTCTTGTCGGAATCGAAAATGTAGGACGCAGACCCTGTCTGGGCACTGTGGGACGAAATGATATCGAAGCTGCCTTCATCAGTCCTTTTTATGTTCGATGCTCCAAGTCGTTCTTGGACTTTCGAGGAGACTCGGGAATCCATAGTGGGTTGCCGAAGAAAAATCAAGGGCGAGTTCGGGCCGGCTCCCTTCTACACGCGGTCGCAGAATTTCCCGTATCTTACTAATTGATGCATGCTCAATGAAAGAGATGATCTCGTTTTTTTTCGCAGGCAGGATTGCGATAAAGCTCGTACCGTTGAGAATTACTTGTTCCCGGGACTCTTTCCGATATCCTTTGGCCGGGACTTCTGTGACGCGTTTGACGTCGCTCCTGAACCACTCGCCACGGCTGATATAAGAAGTACGTTTCGAGACTTTCTGTTCGCCGACGGGAGGGTCTTCAGGAATATCCTGTGTCTCATTCACGGAGACCAACTCCGACTCCTGTTCCAGCCGGATAGATTTAATATTCGCAATCGATGCCTGATTGCGCTTCAAAACCGTATGGATCAATTCCAAGTCTTTGGCGCTGGTTGCTGGCGGACCGGTTTCACCGAATGCGATTAGCGTGAGAAAAAGTGCACATGAGAAAAGACTTGAAACCCACTTCATTGTGCAACGTCCTTCCTACGGTAATTTTTCTTCGCCACACTATTTCCACACTTTCATCCTGATTATACAGTTGCTGCACCGCCAAAGAGGAGATCCTCGGCCTCACTGGTGTACCTTTTTGGTCCAACAGGGAAATAAACCAAGTCCTAGCCAATCGCATCATAGTATTGTGAGCGGAATATGCCAAACCGCGATGGCGGAACGACCTGACAGGATTTACGTGGCTCCGGAAACTGCTCAGACGACGGACGACGGGCTTTTGGTGCGCCGGGCGCAGGATGGCGACCGGCGCGCTTTCGAGCAGTTGTACCGGCTTCACGTGAACCGGGTGTACGGGTTGTGCCTGCGAATGACGGGGCAGCATACGCTCGCGGAGGACCTCACGCAGGATGCGTTTATCCGGGCGTGGGAACGGCTCGACTCGTTTCGGGGCGAAAGCGCGTTTTACTCGTGGCTGTACCGGCTGACGTTCAACGTGGTGTTGGGCGACAAACGGTCCACGGCGCGGCGGGAAGCGCGGGTAGTCGGGTCGGAAGATTTGGAAGCGTTGCCGCAACCGGTTTCGGGGCACACACCGGGATTGCGGGCGGACCTCGAGGCGGCGATAGCAACGCTGCCTCCGGGGGCGCGGGAAGTCTTCCTCCTTCATGACGTGGAAGGGTACAAGCATGAGGAGATCGCCGCGATTGTCGGGATTGCCGCGGGTACGTCGAAGGCGCACCTGCACCGCGCGCGGCGGCTACTCCGGGAGCAGTTGAGGTGAGGAATGAACATCCCCCTAAATCCCCCTTCAAAGGGGGACCTAAGAATGGCGTTACGGGAACTACTGATGGCCTGACTCGTAATCGTCCTCGTAACCTGTCCTTCGCAGCCCTGCCGCTTCGGAGGGCGTAGGAGGATCGTAATCGAGGAATTCAGGTTTCGGAGAGGATTAGGAAACCAGTTCGATGAATGAACAATTTGAAAGACTGAATGACTATCTCGACGGGGTGTTGTCCGGCGAGGAAGCGCTCGAGATCGAGGCGGAGCTGGAACGCGATCCCGCGTTGCGCGCGGAGGCGCAGGCATTGCGCGCGCTGATCGACGAGGCTGCGCGGTTGCCGAAGGGCGTCGCGCCGCGGCGTGATCTGTGGACGGGCATCGATGCGCGGCTTACAGGCCGAGCGCCGGCCAACCCGCGCCTCACAATTGCGCGGATCCGCCAGGGTCTTTTGGCGGTGGCGGCGGCGGCGCTCATTTTCGCCGCGGGCGTGTGGTACGCGCGAACCACCGATTCAGAGTCCGGCCAGAATCCTGGCGGACAAGTCGCCAATGTACAACAGCCCGGACCGGTGATCGCGATTTCGCAAACGGCGGTGAACAGCAACGCGCAGGCGCCAGTTCAGTTCGCGGGCTATCAAGAGATTGCGGCGGAGTACGCGGGTGTGCGCACTACGTTGCGGGAAGCGCTGAATCAGGCGCGTCCGAATCTCGCGCCGGAAACGGTCCTGGTCATTGATGACAGTTTGTCGGTAATCGATCAGGCGATTCGCGACATCGAAGTGGCGCTCGATAATGATCCCGGAAACCGCGCACTGATGCAATCGCTCGTGGCGGTCTACGATCAAGAGGTGGGGCTTCTTCGACAGGCGACACGCCTGGCGGATAGCCCAGGGGAAAACGCATGAAGAAGGTATTGATTCGCGGCTTGCTGGCGCTCGCGGTTATCGCGACGGCGCATGCCAGCACAACGATAGTAGAGCGGCGCCCGTTTGGCGCGGATGGCGAAGTCGAGATCGAAGTTACCTCCGGCTCCGTCACAGTGGAAGCCTGGAATGAGCCGGAAATTAAGGTCACTGGAACGATCGGGGGAAACGCGGACCATTTTCAGTTCGAACTTGAGGACGACGAAGCGCTGATTCGCGTCAGGAATCCTAAGAGCGGGCAGAGCGGCGGCAGCGGGAACATCGTTGTCCGCGTGCCGCATCTCTGCAAAGAAATTCGCGTGAAGGTTACTTCCGCGGACGTGGTTATCCATGGCGTCGAAGGCGATGTTCGCGTTGGGTCGGTGAGCGGCGACGTCCGGATTTATGACATGAAGGGCAATGTGCGCGCGGAAACTGTCAGCGGCGATCTCGTTGTCGATGGCGATATCGCGGATTGCGAAGTGAAAGCGGTGAGCGGCGATGTATCCGTGAAAACCGTGCGCGGTGATGTCCGCGGAAACACGATCAGCGGCGAACTCACAATCGAGGGCAACGTGATCAACGAGCTCAAGTGCGAATCGATTTCCGGCAACGTCTCGTACACCGGAAGCGTGGATACGGATGCAGACATCGAAGTGAAAGCGCATAGCGGCAACGTAACACTGGCGCTGCCCGCGAATGTGTCGGCCGACATTTATGTCAACTGCTTTAGCGGAAACATCAAAAATGGCCTGAGCGACGAACGCCCGAGGCAACCGCGCGGGCCCGGAAGTACGCTCGATATGACGCTGAACAGTGGTAGCGCGAACATCGAAGCGGAAGCGTTTAGCGGGAACGTTACACTGAAAACGCTGTAGGGAGCGCGCGCGTCACCGCGCGCTTTGTCGAAACATCCCGGCGCGCGGGGACGCGCGCCGGGATGTGTTATTTGACGTCTTTTGCGCTGGTGACTATCCGCGAGATGATCCCATATTTCATTGCCTCTTCGGCGGACATCCAGAAGTTGCGGTCGCTGTCGAGGGCGACCTTTTCGACTTTTTGGCCGGTTTCTTTTGCGATAAGCTCGTTGATTTTTTGGCGGATCTTGAGAATCTCCTGCGCTTCAATGCGGATGTCTTGCAACTGGCCGCCTGCGCCGCCGCTGGGTTGGTGCAGCAGAAACCGGGTATTCGGAAGAGAGACCCTATTTTCTTTCTTGCGCGCACCAAGCAGAATCGGGACGGCAATGCTCGCGACCCAACCCGCGCCGATGCAGAACACATCGGACTCGACGTAGCGCAGCATGTCGTGGATCGCGTAACCGGAATCGACGTGGCCGCCCTGGGAGGTGACGATCACGCGTATAGGTTCGTGAGATTCAGTGTCGAGCACGAACAGTTGCGAAATCACGCGCTCGGCCATCTCCTGGTCCACCTGGCCCGCGAGCACAATCGTGCGGGTCTTGAGGAGGTGGCCCATCATGCCGTTTTCTTTTTTCTTGTCATCCTTCTTGTCGTCGTCATCATCGTCGTCCATTCGCAGAAAATCCATGGAATCCTCACTTTCGGTATGCGCAAGCGCGCTGTAAGGCGCGCGGCAGGGTTAGTCTAAAACGGAATTGTGCCATCGGAGCGCGAAAAGGTCAATTTGAACTCGTTATAGTAAGTTCCCATGAATGAACGCCTTTTCGTATACGGCACCTTGCTCGACCCTGATATTCAGTTGGCTGTCGTTGGCCGGCGTCTCGATGGTGCGCCAGATTCCCTTACGGGGTGCAGACTCACGACGCTGAAGCACGGCCCGGATGCCTACCCAAATATCGTTTGCGACACCGCCGCATGCGTGGTGGGCCGCGTGCTCGATGTCACCCTCGAAGAACTTGACCGCATGGATGAGTATGAAGGAGACCTATATATTCGGGAGCGTGTTGCACTTGAAAGCGGCGGGTACGCCTGGGTGTATGTTGGCGTGACATCCCCCTAAATCCCCCTTCAAAGGGGGACTTTAAGAGGGCCGTTCTGATGCAATCGCCAGTATCTACGTTTCAGAATATCAACTTGTTTCAGAGTATCAACCGTTTCGGAATATCAACTCGTTTCAGAATATCAACTGCGATCTGGATTCTTAAGTCCCCCTTTGAAGGGGGATTTAGGGGGATGTAATTCTGTGGATGATCTTACGCGATCTTTTTCTTCACGAGCTTCACTACGTCGCTGATGATCTTCGCCACCGGAATGTCGTTAGCTTCGAGTTTCGCAATCTTCGACGCCGCGGTGTCGTCTTCTCCGCCGACGATTGCGCCGGCGTGGCCCATGCGGCGTCCTGGCGGGGCGGTGAGGCCGGCCATGAAGCCGACAATCGGTTTCTTCATGTGCGCCTTGAAATATTCCGCGGCGACGACTTCGTCTTGTCCGCCGATTTCGCCGACCATGATGATCGCGTCGGTGCCGTTATCCGCTTCAAACAGCGGCAGCAGATCAACAAATTTGCTGCCGATGATCGGGTCGCCGCCGATGCCGATACACGTCGACTGGCCGAGGCCGTTGTCGGTGAGTTCCTTCACGATCTCGTAGGTCAGCGTGCCGCTGCGCGAAATGACGCCGATGCGGCCTTCCTTGTGAATCTGTCCCGGCATGATGCCGATCTTGCACGCGCCGGGCGTGATGAGACCGGGACAGTTCGGGCCGATCAGGCGAATGCCTTTGGACGTGAGCGCTTCGTAGGCTTCTAGCACGTCGAGCGTGGGCACGCCTTCTGTAATCGCGACGAGCAGTTTGATGTTGGAGTTTGCGGCGTCGAGCATCGCGCCTTTTGCGAATGCCGCGGGCACGTACATTACCGACGCAGTTGCGCCGGTCGCCGCGACCGCTTCGGCAACCGAGTTGAACACGGGTACGCCGCACGCGGTTTGTCCACCTTTGCCAGGCGTGACGCCGCCGATGATCTGCGTGCCGTAGTCGATCATTTGTTGCGTATGGAATGAGCCGTCGCGCCCGGTGATGCCTTGCACGATGACCTTGGTATTTTTGTCGATCAGGATACTCACGCGTTGACTCCCAACTTGGCGGCGGTGATGGCGCCTTCTTCGAGCGTTGTCGCGGGGATGAGCTTGGTGCCTTCGAGCAAGGCGCGCCCTTCTTTCTCGTTCGTGCCGATGAGCCGGACCACAATCGGCACTTTCACATCGAATTCTTTCAATGATTCGAGAATGCCGCGCGCAATGTCGTCGCACCGCGTGATCCCGCCGAATATATTGATGAGAATGACCTTCACATCGGGGTCTTTGAGAATCAGTTTGAAGGCGGCGACGACTTTCTTCGGATTCGAGCTGCCGCCTACATCCAGGAAGTTCGCGGGTTCGCCACCGAAATGTTTGATCGTATCCATCGTCGCCATGGCGAGGCCCGCGCCATTCACCATGCAGCCAATGGAACCTTCGAGACGGATAAAGCTGAGCCCTCCGTCTTTCGCGGAAAGTTCGTCGGCGTCTTCGGAATCCATGTCGCGCATCGCGACAAGGTCGTCGTGCCGGAACAACGCGTTGTCGTCGAGCAACACTTTCGCGTCGAGCGCGATGACCTTGCCTTTGTCATCGACGATCAACGGGTTGATCTCGACCAACGCGCAGTCTTTTTCCACAAACAGCTTCGCCATCTTCGCCATGATGTCCGCGGCTTGCGCGGCCTGATCGGAGTCGCTGAATAATTGTTGCGCGAACCCCGTGTAGTCCGCCGCGGCGCCGTTGCGCAATTTCGCCGCGGGCACTTCGAGCCTAAGAATCTTCTCCGGCGACTCCTTCGCCGTCACCTCGATCTCGATGCCCCCCTCCGCGCACCCGATAAACACCGCCTTGCGCGCCCCGCGATCAATGAGAATGCTGAGGTATACTTCTTTGGCGATGTTCGCCGCGGGGGTGACGAGAAGCTGCTTCACCGGCAGGTCTTTGATGGTGAGATCCAGGATTTTCTTCGCGACTGCCTCGACGTCCGTGATCTTGTCCACCACCTTCACGCCGCCCGCCTTGCCGCGGCCGCCCACGTGGACCTGCGCCTTCAGGACAACCGGCATGCCCATGACGGAGGCCGCCTTCACCGCGTCCGAGGCCTTCTTCACAGCCTCCCCGGGCGGGGTCGGAATGCCATACGAACGGAACAGTTCCTTCCCCTGATACTCGTGAATCTTCATGCAAAAAAGTCCTTTCGTGGAACAAAGGCGGGATGTACACCCAAGAGGGACAGAAGATAGCGTGGAACGGCGGGTAAATCAAACGGTTCGCAAAAAACCGCCTAACTCTAATATTGAGTGACGCGGTTCTAGAATCGCAAACTACTGGAGGATGACGAGATACTCAGCAAATATCGAAGTGACTGACAGCATTTTGCCGAGCTCCCACTCCCCCAATTGACATTTCGCCTTTGTCTTTGTTACAATGTAACAATTGCAATCGATGTTAGCGAACTATCTCAAAAGGAGGCGGATCCAATGGCTCCAGTGATCAGAATCACGGATGAAGTATACACAAGACTTCAGCGTTTGGCAGAACCATTCGTTGATACGCCCGCCACGGTGATTGAGCGATTGTTGAATGCGCAGGAGGGTGAACGGCGGAATGTAGCAGGGAAGGAAAATGGAGCGATTGCAACCAGCCAGTTGCGGAATTATCAGCCCGAACTATGGGAGCAGACGCCCTGCAACAATCTTTTCTTGGCTCCTGGTAATAAGACAAATCTAGATAGATCGATACTTCAGTCTGTTCAAATAAGCGATATAAATCAATTGCTCACACCCGAACAGAGAGGCATTTTGCGTAATACTCAATCATTGAGGTGCTTTGCGCTGAAAGAGCACGCACGGACTAACTATAACGCCATGAGGCCCGGAGACCTTGTTCTATTCTCAGAAAATGGTTCGGGAAAATTTAAATATGCTAGTCGTATACAAACCACGTTCGAAAATGCTTCTTTGGGTAAATTAATTTGGCGGGATCCGCAGTGGAAATTGATTTACTTACTTAATCCACAACAAACATGGATAACTGACCTCAATAAGCCCAATACTCTTGAAAAATGCGGCTACGATCGCAACTTCTGGCTACCGGGATTTATACAAGTTTCTGCGGAAGTGGTAGTTCGAATTAAACGATCACAGGGTTCTTTCGCTGGCTTTTTGGCCAGTTAGGCGTAACGTGACTCAATTATCGGCCACCACGCATCACGCCAACACCTTCCCCACCACATTTCCGGCGACATCCGTGAGGCGGAAATCTCGGCCCTGGTGACGGTAGGTGAGCTTTGTGTGGTCGATCCCGAGGCAGTGCAGGATCGTCGCTTGAAGATCGTGCACGTGTATCGGGTCTTTGGTGATGTGGTAGCCGAGTTCGTCGGTTTCGCCGATGATGGCGCCGGATTTGATGCCGCCGCCAGCTAGCCACATGGTGAAGGCGTAGGGGTGGTGGTCGCGGCCTTCGCGGCCGGCGACGTTGCCGCGGCGGACTTCGTTCATGGGGGTGCGGCCGAACTCGCCGCCCCAGACAACGAGGGTGTCTTCGAGGAGTCCGCGCCGCTTGAGATCAGTGATGAGCGCCATGGTGGGCCGGTCGGTCATGGCACAATTCGTTTTCAGGTTCGCGTTCAGGTCGCTGTGGTCGTCCCATGTTGAGTGGTATAGCTGGATGAACCGCACGCCGCGCTCGACCATCCGCCGCGCCAGCAGACAGTTCGTGCCGTACGGGCGCGTCACTTCGTCGTCGAGTCCGTAGAGCGCGCGGGTTTCGGCGGATTCGTTGGAAAAATCGAGCAGTTCCGGCGCGGCCATCTGCATGCGGAACGCGAGTTCGTAGGACGCGATGCGCGACGCAATTTCGAAATCGCCGGTGTCGGCGTGGTGCAGCGCGTTCAAATCGCGCATGGCATCGAGCCGCGCGCGTTGCGATTCGGTGGAGATGCCCGCCGGGTTCGACAGAAACAGCACGGGATCGCCGCCCGCGCGAAACGTCACGCCGCGATATTCGGACGGGAGAAATCCGCTCTGCCAGAGCGAACTGCCGCCGTCGATCCCTTTTCCCGAATTCGACGTAAGCACCACAAACCCCGGTAAATCGTTGCATTCACTCCCAAGCCCGTACGACACCCACGAGCCCATGCTGGGATTGCCGTGCGTGGGCACGCCGCAGTTCATCATGAGTTGGGCGGAGTGGTGTTCGTTCACGTCGGTGTGCATCGAGCGGACCATGCACAGGTCGTCGGCGATGGAACCGGTGTGCGGCAGGAAATCGGAGAAGTCCATGCCGGACTGTCCGTATTTCTGAAACGTGCGCGGGCTCGCGAAAACCGATGCGTTATTTTTGATCACGACGTCGTTGAGATTTTCGAGCATGTGCGCGGGCACGGGTTGTCCGTGATACTTCTGCATCGCGGGTTTCGGATCAACGAGGTCCACCTGCGACGGCGCGCCCGCCATGAAGAGGAAAATGACGTTCTTTGCGCGGGAGGGGTAATGGGGAGACATCCCCCTAAATCCCCCTTCTAAGGGGGACTTTCCGAGCAGTCCTGCTTCGGAGGGCTGTGAAGCGGCGCGGCCTTCTTGCGCGAGGAGGCTCCAGAGTGCGATCGTGCCGATCCCGCCCGCGCAGTTGCGGAAGAAGTCGCGACGGGATTGGATGTCGCAGTAATGTTTTGGGGTCATGGGTCCGAGCCTTTAGTTCGTGAATTAAGCAAGATCAAAGTGGAGCTTTTCAAGAGCGCATTCCCAAATGGAAATTTGGGAACGAGGACTCTCCTTACGGAGGGCGGGTTTTCCTACCCGCCATTCTAAAGTGTAAGCGATCTACCCGGTCGCACAGGGGGGAACGGCAAAACTAACGGAACGCATAGGGTATACTATCAGCCAGTGAAGCGTCGCGCGGTATCCGATGAGGGAGGCCGCATGCGAACGTAATGTGGGCAGTATGAAACTCTTGCTATCACTCATTGCGCGTATCCCGGCGACACGCCCGAAGGACCGGGCGCCCCGCTGGCGCTGGGGCGTGGCCGGGCTTCTCGCCGCATTTGCGATGATGCTGGTGTGCGAAGTTGCGTCGTTTTTCCCCGCTTTCGTGGAATGGGCGTACGCCAGCGGATTTAGCGCGTGGGCTACCGGGGTGCTCGCCCTGGGTTCGGGGCGGGTGACCTTCAGTGTAATTGAAGTGATGCTCGCACTGGCGGGCCTGTGGTTGCTGGTTCCCCTTGTTCCATCGATCATGGATATTGTGCGAAAGCGCCGTCATGCGAGTAATGCCATTGCCTGCGGATTGACGCGAACGGCCGGGGCAGCGGGCATTACTATTGCCCTCTTCTACGCGCTTTGGGGTGTCAATTACGCCCGCACCGATTTGCCGGGAAGGGTCGGCTGGGACGATTCGACTCTCTCGACGCTGCCGCGCCTGGGTTCCCGTGAAGACCATGTGGAATTGGTGTCGCTCTGCACACAGCTTGTATTTGTTACGAACTATTATTACGAACAGGCCATGGGCACGCGCGATGCCGGGGTCCATTCGCGCCCTATGACACCGGCGGCGGAACTGGACCAAAGCATTGATGAAGGCTACCGGCGCGCCGCCGCAGTGCTCGGCTTGGGCGAGTCGTTCGCGCAATCCCGCGGTCCCGCCAAGGCAGTGGCCGCTTCGCGGGTCATGAGCAACCTGGGTATTGCGGGATTCTACTCGCCATGGACTGGCGAGGCGAACTACAACGCGGAATCGCCGCCGTTCCAGCGGCCGTTGACGATCGCCCACGAGAAGGCGCATCAGCGTTGCGTGACGAGCGAGGATGAAGCAAATTTTCTTGGGTTCCTGGCGTGCATTCTTAGCGATGACCCCTATGTGCGCTATTCCGGGTACCTGTTTGCGCAACGCCAATTGTTGAGCGAATTGATGCGCGTTGATGCGAAGGCGGCGCGCGCTATCATCGAGTTGCGTTGCCCCGGCGTCGAGCAGGACGTTTACTATGGGCGCGCCTATTGGAGCGTGTTCCGCGGGCCGGTGCAATCGATGAGCCTCGCGGTAAACAACGCCTATCTGCGCGCCAACCGCGTCGAGGGCGGTCTACTTTCGTATCAAATGAGCGCGAGGTTATTGGTGCTGTTTTCGCGGTATAACGACGGTACGTGTGTGATACCGCCGGAGTAGTGCGCCTTGGAGTGCGGCTGGGGAGCTGCCGCTTTCACTTTAAGAAAGCAGCAGCACGAAGGAGCGGTCGAGACTTCTTGCAATCCGAATTGAAAGCGGTAGCTGCGTCCGAAGCGGACTGCGCTACCGCAGTCCAAGGCATTCCAAAATAGCAAAGGCCCGCGCATGGCGGGCCTTTGGATTGAATCGCGTGGGATTCGCGGTTTAGTTGTCTGTCTCGTCTTCCGGATCGAACTCGTAGTAGACATCGGTGCATGCGTCGATCTGGCTTAGCGCGAGCACGTGCATCGATTCCGTCGGGTCCCAACCGTAGATTTCGATCGAGGTGTTGTAGATAACGCAGTCGCCTTTCGCTTGCGGTTGCGGCGTGGCAAACTGGACGAGGATGTCCACAACATCACCCTTCACGATTGTCCTGCACGATGTATCCATTGGAATTGATTTGATGTCGGGCTTGCCCCAACTGTCGTCACCGGTTTCAACAATGTGAAGCGAGGTGACACCGAGCTTCGTGTTGTTGTCCACTCGCAGAAGGGTCCGGCCCCCTCGCGGACAACCCACCAGCGCCATCGAAACGGCGCAAACCAACAAGACGACAACGATACGACCACGTAGTACTTTCATAAGGACCTCTCGATTGCGCAAGGTGCGCGGTTGTTTCCCCAGAACATTCTTCAACCATCACCAGCACATCAGGCCCCAGCGGCCAGTGATTTCCTAGAGTGACGGTAGCAGCCTTTACTTAATCTGTCAAGACGGGTTTAGTGGTATTTTCATACATTCGGACTCCCGAGTTTTCGTATACGCTGCGGAAACCCAAAGCTGCAAGGTAGGCGGTGTCCGCGCGCGATTCAGGAAGATCAACGTATAGGAACCGTGGTTGTATTTCGTCAATTAGAATATGGGCATCCTCCGGGGCCAATTCTCCACTAAGTAGATGGTTAATACGAGGATTCAGGGTTTCCACGTGTGGCGACAACGCCCAGTGCCCCACGGCCACGCGCGCGTTGAGGAATTGGCTGATTTGGGTTCCAACCGCATAGCGGGCGAGCACCACGCCGGATTCCTTAATATTGCGATTGGCCCAATCGACTGCGTCGAGGTCCACGTTGCGTATGTAGAGATGGCCTTCACGCGGAGCATTGTGCAATTCCCGGCGCAGGTAAACGGGGGTGCTGAGCGCGTTAAGCGAAATCAACAATGCTGCGATAGTCACCGCGCGCGCGCTCGTTCGCACGCCCGGCAGCACCGTCACACCCAATAGAATAAGGGGGGTCATGAGTGGCACGCCGAGCTGCGGCGTGTACGGCATGAAAGGAACGAATTTGTAGGAGTGGAACAGTAGCAGAATTACGACCGCCCACACCGCGAGAAAACGCTCCCCTGGAGATGCAAGCGGCTGCGCGCGCCACCGCGCAATGCGGTATGCGAACAACGGAAACGCGATACCAAGGCTGAGCAAGTGCCAGTGGAGCGGCACAAAGGGTTGGTCACCCTGTGAAGCCCAAAAACGAAATACTGGATGAACGGAAAAAATGTAGACGTAATACAAAAGCACCGGCGCGGCGACGGCCAATGGAAGACATCGAACCGCAGCCCATCGCAGATCAAGGCGCCGGGCAACAGCGCTTTCGGTCGCGACGAACACGGGAATCATCACGAAGAGACTGATAAGGTCATACGGCCGGATCAATCCATGTATAAGCGCCGAAAGCGCGGCCACGGCGTACCAGCGCGGGTTGCGGGTATTTTCGCCGATGATCATGAACATGCACATCAGGATGAACGTGCCGTGCGGCAACGAAAAATGCGGGTTGCGGGTGAGCTGCACAAACGGTTGTATGCCCGCGAACAAATCCAGCGCGGGGTTAAGCATGTCCGGCCCGTCCGGAGCGTGCATGACGCCGGCCTGCATAAGCAGCGCGAGAAGCCAGCCGAATCCGCCGCCGATCGCGCACATCATCAGCGCGGCGCGCCGGTGCAGTTCGGAGCGCAATGATACGTGCGCGAGCGCGGCAAACGCTCCGAGCAGCATAAATACCCCCGCGACACGCCATGCATCAAACGTGGTCCGAGGTGACCATCCGAACCATCGCATGCACTTTCCGAGGGCCAACCATTCGATGTTTACAAAAACGGGCGCATGATCGATGTAGGTCATGGTGTTGCGGAACACCCAATGCCCCTGCGCGGCCTGGCGGATGAACGAATAGTAGCTGTTGACGTCATCGGCAAGGGCGACCTGGCCGAGGAACATTTCCCCCTTGGGCGTGTGCCGGTCCGCCGCGGAATACGGAATTTGAGACAAAGCGAAGACGATGCTCGCAACAACCACGACCCACGCGGCTTCGCGATAAATCATCTTTTGTTTCGACGAATGGATCATGCGCTGTCCGCTGGTTGGCCGAATCCCGCGCGGAGACTACTACACTTGCGGCAAGTTTTCACAGTAGAATGCCGCGCTGATGACTACGGATACTCCATTGGCCGCGCCCGCCTTGCGACGCGGTGAACAAATCATATTGGGCGCGGTGCTCGTGTTGGCTTTCGCGTTGCGCCTGATCCGTTTGGGCACGTTTTCGTACTGGCACGACGAAGTCCATAACCTGATCGCAAGCGAAGACGTATACGCGCTTGTCGTTCACGGCAACCTGATTTCGAATCATCCTCCGCTGCCGTATCTGCTGGTGGCGCTTTGGCGCGCACTCGGCTTTGGGGCGAGCGAATGGAGCATGCGGCTCTTGCCGGTCGCGTTTGGAGTTGGCGCGGTGGGCGCAATGTTTGTGCTGGGCCGCCGGTTGTTCGGAACTCGCGCGGGTCTGTTTGCCGCATTTTTGCTTGCGATAGCTCCATTGCACGTGTATCACTCCCAGGACCTCAAAGAATACATCTATCTCCCGTGCGTCGCGATTGTCATGGTCCATTGGTTTTATCGCGCCGTGGAATCAAATCGAACGCGAGACTGGATGGTTTATGGCGTGCTGGCGGGGCTGGCCTGTTACACCGAAATATTCGTCGGCCCGTTGCTCGTGGCGATCAATTTTTGGGCGTTCCCGCTGCTTCGGTCGAAGCCGGGCATGTGGCGGCGCTGGTTAGCGGGCAACGCACTTGGCGCGCTGCTGTTTCTGCCGTGGTTCAGCATCATGTTGCGCAAGGCCGTGGGCACGATGGTGAAAGCCGAGAACTGGTGGGTCCAACCCCCAAGCCCGGCCGGCGTTGGGTTCTATTTTAAGGCGGTGGCCTTTGGCTATACCGCGCCCGAATTCTGGTTCAAGATCGCGTTTGTAGTCTATCTCGTTTTGGTGGTTCTAGGCGCCGCGGCCGCATGGGGGGCGAACCGCCGCGCGGCCGCGCTGGTGCTGAGTTGGGCGATTGGTCCCGTCGCCATTGTGTACGTCATTTCTTTAACGACCGAAAGCATCTTTCTGATTCGGGCCATGCTGCCATATGCCATGGCGCTCTACCTGCTCGCGGGTGTCGGGCTCGCGCGCGTGCGTCCCGCCGCGCTTAACGCAATCGCGTCGCTGTTCGTCGTGTGTGTGGCCGGCGCCGGTTTATACCATCATTATTTGCGCGATTATCCCGCGCTCGATTTTCCGCACCGCCCCGGCACGCATCCGCCGCGCGACTATGCAAAATCCGCGGAGTACATTTTGGCCCACTGGCAGGACGGCGATGTCGCCGTTCATTGTTCCGCGGCAACGTGGTTGCCCCACTGCTGGTACGGGTTCCGCGGCATGCCGAGTTATTTCGCGGGCGTTAGCGGAAAGTTCATTGCCGATATTGAAATGGGGAACCCGCGAAACAGCGATGTCCCGTTTATGGAGAATTACTGGCCCCGCGAGCCGCAGTCGATCACAAAAGACGCAAAACGGGTTTGGTTTATATTCGGTGAATGGGAACGCAAATATCTTACCGGTAATGCGACGGACGCTTACCGCTGGATGGACGCCCATTTCAGCGAGATTGAACGGCACTCGTTCCTTGGGCTCGAGGTGCTCTTATACGCACGGCCCGACGACGCGATCCCTGTCACCCGCGATCACGACAATGGCGTTGTCGCCGACGTTACATATGAGGGAAGTGAGCGGGCGTACCGCAAATTAAGAATCGACAATACACTGGTTCCGCTTCCGGACGAGCAGCGCAAGGGAAGCCTTGTGGTCAGTTGGGCGGAGCCGGGTCAGGGTGCGCCAGACTTGATACTTTCGGATACCGATGCGACTCGCTTGGCATCGTTCCGCATCGAAAACACGTCGAAAAGTCCGGTCGATGCCCGGCTGCACGTCGTGCCGTCGGATATGCTCATCGACGTGCCTTCCTTCTACGAGTCCGATCCCGCGGACGAAATCTGGCACGTTTTCGGCCAACACAATCCGGATCCTCCGCCGTCCAGTTACGATATGTCCGTGGCGTCGGCGCATTTCGAGTCGGCGGGGATGGGGCGGTTGACACGGCGCGCCAGCCTGTCGGCTGGCGACTATGCGACCCGGATTCTGACATTGGGCACGCCGGGAGATCAGATTCGGCGGCGGTCCGGTCTGGAGATTCGATTCGGTGAGTTCGTCCTTTACGCTTCTGGAGATACCGCGCCTCCTTCCCCTTGGGAATGGAATTGGTTGCACGGCCGGGATGTGGGAGGCGTGGGTTTGGAAACGCCTTTGGATATTACGGCGACCTCCGATGGCATTTCGCTTCCGGAATATGCCGATATTGCCGCCTTGGCATTCACGCGAATCCGCGCGAACGGCGTGATCGAGTACGCAAATCCCTGGTCCGCTGCGCTATCCCTCGCTCCCCGGGAAACGCGCCAGGTTGACGTTTCCGTTGACGCAGACCTGCGGCGTATCGATGTCTGGGTCTGGGAACATGCAGACGACGGAAAGTCCTACAGGATTTTCGCGGCGCGTCAGTGACCTGGCGTTTCCGGCGGGTCGTCCGTCGTGTATCATCCCAGCATGAATATCCATGCTGTCCAATCTTTGTGCCGGTTCAAGAATTTGGCGCCTCTTTTCATGTTGGCGATATTCTGCGGGTGTTCCCAACCCACTGAAGTCCAAGCGCCGGCGTCGCCAAATACGCAGCAATCCCGCCTTCCGAATGTACTGTTCATCCTTGCCGACACCTTGCGCGCCGATCAGATCACAAAACGGCGCAACGACATCGCGTTAATGCCCAATCTTGCGGAATTCGCGGCTGAATCATGGGATTACCGTGCTGCACGCACGCAGTCGACTTGGACGAAGCCTTCCATGGCGTCTATTTTCACGTCGTTGTATCCCGGCGTGCACAATGTGTTGTATGGCATTGAAGGTGAGATTCGTGCGGAGAAACTCCCGCAAACAAATGTGTTGCCGCCCGGACTCGAGACCATGGCCGAATATTTTGCCGCGAATGGCTACAGTACGGGCGCGGTGCAATCCAACGCGAACATTACTTCGCACTTCGGGTTTGCGCAGGGCTTCGATTCGTTCGAGGTAAAACGCTTTCCGGAGTTTAAGGCCAATGAGATTACGGATTACGCGATCACGGCGATGGCGGAACTTGGGCCTCCCTTTTTTTTCTACGCGCACTATATGGATACGCACGCGCCGTACACCGCGCCAGATGAGTACGTGGAGAAAATCGGGCCGTTGCCCGAACTTTCTGAACAGGATGCGGCACTGCTCAAGGATTATGGCGAAAGCTATCGCGATCGGATTTTTTTCGAGGTCGGCCTTACTACGCAACGGAAATATGGCAACCTCTCTAAAAACGGCGAGGAATACGTTCGCGCGAAGTACGACGCTTCGTCGCTGCATCTCGACGCCGAAGTATCCCGGCTCATTCGCCACGTGCGCGAACGCTACCCCGAAACAATCATAGTATTTACTTCCGATCATGGCGAGGAATTGTGGGAGCATGGATCAATTGGACACGGCAAGACAGTGTATGAGGAATTAACGCGTGTGCCCTTGATTATCCATGCGCCTGGGCGACCTCCCCGGCAAATTGACGCGCCGGTCGAGACCATAGACCTGCTGCCGACTTGCGCTGCGTTGCTGGGACTACCCGCCAAATCCGAATGGCAGGGGGCAAACATCGGGTCGGCAGCATTGCCTGCGGATCGCCCAGTATTCTCTTCGACCAAGATGTCGATGTCGGGCTCGAACCGCGATCTGGAAGCGGTCGTGAAGGAGGGCCAGAAGCTGCTCGTTGACCACAAGGCGGGCGTGAGCACGTTATTTGACCTTGAGAACGACCCTGGCGAAGCTTCAGGCACCGTACTCAATAGCTCACAACATACTCTTACTGAAGCACTTGCAGAATTTGTCGCGCGAAATAAGGAACATCCTTTGCTCCAGACCGTCTCGACGTCAACTGGACTCACCCCCGAGCAAGAAGAAAATCTTCGCACTATGGGGTACGTGAAATGAGTCCGCGCCGCGGCGTATCCGCCCTTCCGCTTTTTTAGAAACAATTGAAAAGTAACGAGTTAGCGTGTGTGGTATGCGCCGATACTCTTATTGACATATTTCAATTGGTATGCTAATCTTCACCTGCAAAGAACCAGCTGCGTATCGTTCCGTTTGTGCGGGACGTAGGTGATATGGGGAGTGTCGATACGAGAGGGTGGCTGCGGATTAGGGCTGCACGGGTCTTCAGATTCTTCGGGGAAATTAATGAGGGGTGTAGTGATTCCCGCAGCAAAGCCACTGTCGAGAAAGCACGGTCCAACTGCCTGATATGCAGTTTCTTAACGGAGCAAGGAGGTGAAAGAATGAAGAAGCTAGCTTTGTTCGCATCGGTAATCATGTTCGGTGCACTCGCGGCGAGCGCGGGCACGATGGGTGTGGCGGCGTTCAGCGATGGCGCAGGCGGTACCAACTCGCAGTTGTTCCCGACGACGGGTCAGTTTGCTGCAACGTTTTTGACGCTGCACAACAACACCAACGCGACGAACGTGTACACGATCCTGTACTTCGCAAACGACGGCACAGCGCGCGGTGGTGCCCAGACGTTCGCGATTCCGGCTAACGCAGCCCGTGGCTGGCGTCCTGTTGCTACGGATGCCAACGAGGGTGTAGGTAGTTCGATCCCGAACGCGTCGGGCGCAGCGGGTGCAGGTTCGGCAACGATCCTGTTCACTGATGCAGTCCCGCCGAGCGGTGCTGTCCGCGTATTCGTGGGTGGCGCAGCCGGCTCCAACGCGGCGTACGGTTTCGCAATGGTCCCGTAATTTCGCACATTACGAGAACATTTCAGTAAATTGGGCGGGCATGTCGCGAGACATTCCCGCCCTTTTTTTATTCACGGGGGAACGCCTTGGAGTGCGGCGGCGGAGCTGCCGCTTTCATTTTAAGAATGCAGCAGCGCGATGCAACGGGTCGAGACTTCATGCAATCCGAAGTGAAAGCGGTAGCTGCGCTACCCGCTTCGCCACCGCAGTCCAAATACCGTACTTTCCAAACGCAACGGTCAGCCCATTTTGGAAAGCGGTAGCGGGTAGCTACCGCTTTCACTTTAGGAATGCAGCAGCGCGATGCAACGGGTCGAGACTTCATGCAATCC
>JAWXCN010000164.1:0-15322 GCA_034408725.1 Candidatus Hydrogenedentota bacterium | reverse complement strand
TCCTTGATCTTGTTCAACAAACCGCCGACCCCGCCATGCTTTTGGATAAGTTGCATCGCAAGCTTCAGCAGAGAATTGCCACCGTCCTGACCGGACGCCTGTGGACTGCCGGAAGCTTGACTGCGGGAGCCGCCCCCGAGGTTACCAAGAATGCCACCTAGAATTTCGTTAAGTGATCCCATGACACGACTCCCTCGTTGGTTTGCGCCCAAAATCATAGGGCAAAAAAATGAAGCGAAATTCGCGACGCCGCCACGAAAAAATACCGTCTGCACCCGCTTCGGCGACGCTGAGGAGCACCTGCACCTGACTTAGTTTACCATAGGAAATGTGAGAGTGGGGGCGAAGGCCCGAATCGCTCAGGTCAGCGGAGCGGCTCGTTAAGGGGTTTTTCCGTTCGCGTCGTGCGCCGCGCCGTTTGACCCGTCGTTGGCATAAGCTCTGTTGGGATCACGATCGCGAAGCCGTCCGCTGCCGATGTCCGGCTCGTTGTCCCCCGTTGAAGAGGGGTAAGCGCGATGCGTGTGACGCATGTTCTCGTACTCGTGCTGGTAATCTAAAACTCGAGGCAGCATCCAAGCTCATCGAGCACCAATCAAACCTACTCCCGCGTAACGAATTCATCCAAATTCATCAACACGCGCGCTAGCGCAACATACGTCGCCCCTGTCGTCGCATCCGTCGCGCCGGACACAACATTCCCGGCGAACGCAACCGCCGTCTCCGAATTGCCTTCGAAGGCAGCGCGCTGATCAGCAACAAATTTTTGCAAGCGATCCAGCTCCGCATCGTTCGGCTCCCGCCCCATGCACGCGCGGAACGCGTAGCGCACGCGCTCGCGTTCGTCAGCGGGCGCTTCTTTCAGCACGCGCGCGCCAAGGGCTTGTGCGCACTCAAAGAAAACGGGGTCGTTCAACAGCGTCAGCGCCTGCAACGGCGAGTTGGATCGCGCGCGCCGCGCCACCGCCGTATTGGAATCAGGACAGTCGAAGGTCATCAACATCGGATACGGCGTTGTGCGCTGAAAGAAAATATAGAGCCCGCGGCGGTACTTTTCCGGCGCGGGACTTTCATTCCACGTGACGGAGCCCGCATACGCCAGTTCCGCGATGCCCTTCGCCTGCGCGGGACGAATGCTCGGGCCGCCGACGGGCATGTGCAGCAGGCCGCTCGCAAATAGCGTCGCGTCCCGTGCGATTTCCGCTTGGACGTGGTACCGGTTCTGCCGCGCCAGCAGTTTGTTCTCGGCATCGATCTCCAGCAACTCCGTTCGCTCGAACGACGTCTGCCGATACGTCGCGCTACCCACAACGACGCGGATCAACTCCTTGGTGCTCCAGCCCTGGAAGAGCAGTTCCGTCGCAAGCCAGTCGAGCAATTCCGGGTGTGTGGGCTTTTCGCCGCGCACGCCGAAATCCTCGGGCGTGCGCACCAGCCCCGCGCCAAACAAATGCTGCCAAACCCGATTCGCGTGTACGCGCGTGGTCAGTGGGTTCGCCGGGTCCACAATCCAACGCGCAAGATCGAGCCGGTCAGCCTTTTCGCCGCGGGCCGCGAATGTGTTCAACACCGCAGGCGTTCCCGCGGTGACCTGATCACCCTTCGCCAGAAAATCACCGCGCAGATGAATGTGCGTATTGGGCGGATTCGGATTCTCAGCGATGGTCTGCGCTTTGGTCGCCGGAGGTTTGGGCTCCGCCTTGAGCAATCCGTCGAGCGGCGCGCGCACAACCTTCATCTGCGGGTCCTGGCTCTCATAATAATCGAGCACCGCTTTCTTTTGCTCGTCCGTGCGTTGGTCCGCCGGGGTTTTCAGCGCGAGAAACACCGCATCGGAAAACTGCACCGCCCCCGCGGGCAATACGGACGACGACAGCCTCGCGCGGCCAATCGTATGCGACCGGCCATATCGCTGGCTCATCTTGAATGTCAGGATCGTCCCATCCGGGAAGCCCACGTCTTCCGCGGTCTCGAAATTGATCACGCGAGACACGTTCATATCGGCGGCCTGATGAATCGCCCAGCCCGTGTTGGTGTCGCCATCAATGGCCAATTTGGCTTCCATACCGGGCTCTTCAAAATCTGCCGTCGCGCTTTTGATTGCGATCTGTTTTTGGTTCAGCGGATCCGACCACGGCGCGGCAAAAACGGCAAACTCGCCCAGCACAAAATTGCCGTTCCCAGCCCTGCCCGGTCCGCCTTTCCCCAACGACGAATCCGCGAACGCTTCGAGCCGGAACGATTTGATCCCGATTTCCTTGATGCGGACGATGGCGGTGTATTCGTCCATCAACGGCGCGTCGCCGGTCAGCAGGATGGATTTGTCCTCCTGCTTCACGAACGAGCTCCCGGCCGCCGATGCAAAACTCTGCGGGTCCAATACCGTCCAGCCCTGGGCCGGCAATTCCAGCGTGGTTTCCCATTGCGGCAGGGATTCGGCCAGTTTCTTCCGGTGTTCAACAACAACTTTTTCCAATTCCACGCGCTGTTGGTCGAAACGCGTTTTTGCTTCGTTGTAGGCGAGAACTTCGCCGGATGTTGGCGCGGGCACGTCTTTTTCCACCGCGGTATTGAAGAAACTGTAGAACTGGTAATACTCGCGATGCGTGATCGGATCGTATTTGTGCGTGTGACACTGCGCGCACGCCATCGTCAACCCGAGGAACACCGTCGCCGTCGTGTCCGCGCGGTCTACGTTCTGTTTCACGCGGTCCTCTTCAGCGTCAACCCCACCTTCGCGGTTCGTCAAAGTGTTTCGATGAAATCCCGTGGCGAGAATCTGATCTGGCGAAGCGTTGGGCAACAAGTCTCCCGCCAATTGCTCGATCACAAACTGGTCATACGGCAGGTCGCGGTTCAAGGCTTCGATCAGCCAGTCGCGATAGCGGTACGCATAGGGCCGACCCAAATCTTTCTCATACCCATCGCTGTCCGCGTACCGCGCAAGGTCAAGCCAGTAGCGACCCCACCGTTCGCCGAAATGGGACGAGGCCAACAACCGGTTCACCAGCGCCTCGTATGCGTAAGGCGATGGATCGTTCACAAACGCGTCCATCTCCTGCGGTGTGGGCGGAATACCGATTAAATCAAAGTGCAAGCGGCGAATCAGCGTCACCCGATCCGCTTCCGGCGAAGGCTTGATGTTCAATCCTTCGAGATGCGACAAAACAAAAGCATCTATCGGACTGCGCACCCACGCCGAATCCTGCACTTGCGGCGGTCCGGGCCGTTGCGGTGTCTTGAACGCCCAATGGTCCACGGCCACCGCCGCATTGCCCGCGTGTTCGTCCGGCCAGACCGCGCCCTCTTCTATCCAAGCCTTCAACGTAGCAATCTGCGCCTCGGCGAGCCGCTCACCCGTTGGCGGCATCACGCGCTTTTCGTCCGCGCCGGTCACCAGCCGAATCAGCAGGCTGCCAACATCTTTCGGAGTTATCGCCGCGCCGCTGTCGCCCCCGGTAAATGCCGCGTCCCGCATGTCCAGGCGCAACCCGTTCTTCTGCTTCTCCGGCCCGTGGCAGGAATAACAGCGTTCGGCGAGGATTGGAAGCACGTCCGTCGCGAAATCAACCACGGGAGCCTGCGCAAATGCCGCGACCGACGCCAAAATTAGTGAAACGAATGCCCGTACCATGATTGCGTGTTGCTCCCGATTGCTTCGACTAATCCATCGACAATTCTACCATATTTTAGCGATTTTCTCGCGCACAGCGCCGAATCTCGATAACGTCGCCCAACGAAACATCCAAAATCCGGGATTGGGATCGTTTTCGCGCGCGCGGGATAGTTGGCGTCTTGTGCCAAGGGTGATGCCCCTCGCTACGGTTGCGTTGCGCCATTGGCTCGTAAACATCGATCGCACTGAGGCAGAAAACTCTCTCGCACCTAAGTACGCTGCTCGTTGGTGAGACCCCGAAACTACTAGGGGCTATTACTTCGTTCTTCTTTTTGAGCCAACCTCTCGAGGTACGTAGCCTACCTTTTGCGGAAACTTTCCACTCATTCGACGTACCGTATCCGCACAAAGCATATCGGAACTATGTCGCCATGGTACCGCGTTGGAGTCCTCCGCTGCCAAACATGCGGGCTGACATTCTACCGCTTTTACCTTCGGAGAAGAAAAATAAATGATACAAGACACAGGGTTGCGCCCGATAAGGGCCACCAGAAAACATTTAGTTTCATACCTTCCGGTTCTAATGAAATCGGTTTTGTAGTCGCGAATGTTTTATCCGACAAGTTTGTGGATGGAGCAGATGGTGTAATCGCGGCGGAAAGCCCCGAGATCGATGCATCATGTTCAATTATTTGTGACGCGCCGGGAGTGGCAGGAACCGCAGTTGGCTTCTCCAGCTGGGATAAATAATACTCCCTAACTAAATCTGGCTTTAGGTTTGATATTCTTGGAAAATCAATTAACATTTGCTTCAGTTTCGCTAACTTGACTTCCTCAGGAAAACCGCCCAACAATGGTAAGGTCAATAATCCAACCGCCGCATTTCCCATTGCCCCCTTTGCAGAGTGCATGTCCTCCGATGATTCCAGCCCGGTCCAATCGTATTCAATGACCACTGCGTAATACTCTCTTGCTTTGTCCAGTTCCTTCGCGTTGGTTGCCAAATCACCCAAGCCCACGTATGCTTCCAACTGTATTGCAGCGTCCTCCGGGTAATCGTCTACCAATGATTGGTACAATTCAGCAGAACGGGAAGGCAGTTCGTCCCGCATGGCTCCAGCCGCGATCAGTCTTGCGTTTTTCATGAACGGCGTGTCTGATGGATAGCGGGCAATTGCATTTTCAAATCCACTAAACGCGAGATCGGTGCATCGGATTTCGCCGGTTCCCCTCAATTCCCATAGCCAAATGTATGCAGCGCTGACTTCTAATCGTAAGTTTTTATCACGATCTGGGAATCTCTGTATAATTGATAAATATTCGTCTACCAATGCTTGCTTGCCATTAAGTAATACATATTCACGGCCCAGTGACTCTACTGCTCCAATAGCGTTCTCGTAGTCCCTGTTTTGCAAATCCGGCTCAATTTGAGCGCAGACTGCTTTCAGGCAAAAGACAATAAGCAAACCCAGGAAACGAGTTCTACACCTTTGAAACTGCGACATTAGTATAAATGGCACCACTTTCTCCAGTATTGCTCAGAGTAAAGGAAACTACATTTGTTCCTCCACAAGTATAATCCTCGTGACACTGGACTGTACATGCCGAATGCTCCTTCATCCAGTATATTGTTCGTTGAGAGGTAACCGTGGAACCCAAAAACGATTTTGAGTGGGATATTCCGCGCCAACGGCGCTAGCCAGGGGCATTGCCCCTGGAATGAAACGCCCCCAAGCTCGCGCGCTGAAAGCGCTCCGCATCCCACGCCTTCTCGTAGTAATCAATCGCCGCCTGACGATGCGACAAATCCCCCGGCGGCACATTGGCGCCGCTTATTTTGGGCGCATCCAAATCAAGATGCGCTTCGCGGAACGTCAACTCACCCCCCCATTGCGACACCTGACGTTTCAACGATTCCAATACCGGCGCGTACTCCGCCTCGCCGTAAACATCGTTCAATTCATTGGGATCGCGTTCCAAATCGTACAACAAAGTCTTTTTGGGCGTCTCACTCATCATTAATTTATGCGCGCGCGTCCGGACCATCGTTTGCCCACGGCCGGACGCCGCGAAAATCGTGTCGCGCCCTTTTGTCTCGGACACAAGATTAATTCCGTGCATTTGCGCCCCGGGTACGCAATCCGCCTGCCGCAACACCGTCGGCGCAAGATCAATCAGACTCACCAACCCATCGCGCACCTCGCCCCCGTGTGCACCACGGGGATACCGGATGATCAACGGGACGCGCGCCAGCGCATCGTACATGTAGTTCCCTTTCAGCAGCATGTGATGATGGCCCATGTACTCGCCATGATCGCTTAAGTACACGATCATGGTGTTTTCGTACAGACCCTTTCGCTTCAACACCGCGATCATTTCGCCCACCTGCCGATCGATCTGCTCGATCGTCGCATAGTAATACGCCATCACCCGCCGCAAACGCTCTTCGGTCAGATCCTTGTTGGGCAGATAGCCGTGGTTATACGCCAGGTCATGCGCAAAACATTCGCTCGTCCAACCTGGCAACAACGACAGCGCCGCGGGGTCATACTTGTCGGCGTCCGCAAGTACGGCATCAAAAGGATGGTGCGGTTTCACGAAGCTTGTGACCAGCAGGTTCGCGTCGTCACCTCCCCATTCCTCGAGAATCTCGATGGATTTGCGGCCAATCCATTCGGTCGAATGCATGTCCGCGGGCAGGTTCGTCGGCAGCGCGCCGAAAGTTTCCCAATATTCTTCCCGCGCCCGCGCGCGATACTCGCGGCGTTGATCCTCAAGGTCGTTAATATCGATCAAGCCGCGTTGCATCAATTCGCGATGGTAATCGTCGTCCCAACGGCCCTCGCCATCCTGCTCGGCAAGGAACATCTGTTGGAAACCAATATCGAGATACGTCGGCGTGAAATGCATTTTTCCAACGGCGGCCGTGTTGTAGCCCGCATCCCGAAGGATTCGCGGAAACGTATCAATGTCCGCGCGCAAGGTGCTGCGGTTACTGCTGCCGCCATGTTCGTGTACGTACAGTCCCGAAAACAGGCTGTACCGCGACGGGGTACACACGGGGTACGCGCAGAAACTGTTGGCGTATCGCACGCCCTCGGCCGCGAGCGCGTCGAGATGCGGCGTCCGTACCTCCCGATTCCCATACGCGCCAATGCAGTCGGCGCGATGCTGATCCACGATGATAAATAGAATGTTCGGCCGCCGGCCGGGCATCTTGGGGTCCGGCGTCGCGCAGCCTCCCAACCCGGTAGTGATGGCCGAAGCGCCGACCGTCACAATGAATTGACGGCGTTTCATCAATCAACCTCCCCTTGATTTTCCACGGCTACAACATAGCACACTGCAATTAGGTATGATGATACCGGAACATCGGAGCCGGGCAATCGGGCAATTGCGCTTAAATCCCAGAAATCCGCGCGGAGCGCCTTGGAGTGCGGCAGCGGGTAGCTGCCGCTTTCCATTTCCTGGGCAAGGTCGCTTCGTAATTAAACGCGATCGTCGTGGCCTCGTTTCACGTGAGCATGAAGTCTGCTAATTTAGTGAGGCATTTAGTTATCTGAAGCGAAAGCGGCGCTGACACGCCGCACTCCAAGGCGCTTCGCGCGGCCGATCGACGTCTGAAATCCGCGCGGGTAGCTGCCGCTTTTCACTTTACATGAGCAAGGTTATTCGCGATTAAGCGCGATTGCCCTGGACCACCGGAGGAGTTGGGGGTATGCGGATTCGACGTGTTCTGCTCGCCTTGGCTTGTGTCTGCGGGGTCGCTGCGACCGCATTGGCTTGCGGACCTTATTTTCCCAACGCCTATTTTGTGTTTGGCTCCGAAATGCAAATCATCGAGATGCCGGAGGCGTCTTTCTTTCACGAAGTATGTAAAATTTTGAATGTCACTGCGCCAGAAGACGAGCCCTATCGGGAGTTCGGCGTTGAGTGGGAACACACACTCATCGTGGATAGCGCATCGTTCGAGCAGGCGCTTGTAGCCAACGGCGAATCTCAGGAAAGTGCCTCCGCGCGCATCATGCGCTATCGCGCTTTGCGAGCAATATCGCATCTCGCCAATGACGCAACTACTGAGACTATTGCTTCTTTGGAATCCGAATTCGCGGGCGCGCCCCGTGAATTCATTTTGTATGCGCAGGGCGCGGCTGCGTACAACGCCGGCAATTTAGCGGGCGCGGACGAAAAGTGGACCGCGCTCCTTGCCCTGCCGGAGGACCAACGCCGCAACCGTTCCGTCTGGGCCGCGTACATGCTCGGCCGAAGCCAACGAGACCGCGATTATGAACGCGCGGGCTTGGCGTTCAGACAGGCCATAGACCTTGCACAGACCGGTTTTCCCGATCCGCTGGGTCTCGCGGGCGAAAGCCTCGGCTGGCTCGGTTACATTGCAACGGCAGACAATGATCCGGTCACCGCGCTGCACCGGTACGCCGAACAGTTCGCGCTCGGCGGCGCGTTAATGCACAGCGCCCATCTCTCGCTGAACGAGACCTGCAAGGGGGCCATAGGATCCGAATCAACGCTCGCCGCATTCGCACAGGACGAAACATGCCGCGCCATTATGACCGCCTGGGTTGTCTCGCATCCGGCAACGCAACAGGCCGCAACGGAATGGCTCAATGTCATGGACAAATTGGGCCAGGAAACCGCTCAGGCTGATCTGCTCGCGTGGACGGCCTACGAACACGGCAATTTCGCCGCCGCGCGCAAATGGCTCGCGCAATCTTCCGCGAAAACCGCGATCGCCGAATGGGTCCGCGCGAAACTGGCGCTTCGCGATGGAAAAGTCGATAACGCCATTACGGCATTGCGCGACACCATCGTCCTGGCGCAAGCAGAACCATCCGTGGCTCTGGAAACTGCGAGCGAATTCGCGTCGCCCGCCGCAATCTCCGATCTTGCCCAGCGCGAACTCGGAGTGTTGTTGCTCGGACGAGGCCAGTATACCGAAGCGCTCGATCTCTACATGCGCGCCGGCTATTGGCTTGATGCCGCGTATATCGCCGAGCGCGTGCTCACCGATGACGAGCTGATCACCTACGCGGACGCCAGCGCGACGAATCCCGAATTCTCCGTTGCGAGCGACGAGTTCTATTTCGACAGCGGTATTTTTGGCGACGAAGCGGCGAACAGTTCCAAATCACCGTCGCGCATGGATGTATTGCAGTATTTGCTGTCACGCAGGCTGGCGCGCGAATCGCGCTGGGACGACGCCCTTCGGTATGTGCCGCAAGGCCTGCTGCCCATCGCGAAGGAACTCGCCGCGGCACTCCAGAATGGGCGCGCGGGCGAACCTCCGGAAACCACACGAACCGCGTGGGAATGGTTTCTGGGGAAGCGGCCCCGCGCCATGATCGATCGCGAGCGCGCCACTACGCTCTTCCATGCCGGAGAACTTGTGCGCGAACACGGCATGAGCCTCATGGGCGCCGAGATCAGTCCTGATTGGACGGTGTTCGACGGTGGATTCGCACTCATGGGCGCAGACCACGGCCGCCTTGCGAAGCCGCGATCATTCGGACCACTGGATGACGAACTTCCACAAGCTACGCGCGAGGTGCTGGCCGCGTCAGACGATGAAATGCGCCGGGCCAGGGAACACCTGCCATCACCCAATAAACGGTTTCATTACCGATATGTGGCGGCGGACCTCATGTGGCAGAGCGCCGCCCTGCTGCCCAACGACGATATCGAAACCCTGCGCGCGTTGTGGACCGGCGGCATGTTTATTCAATCGCGCGACCCGCAAGCGGCGAACAAGTTCTATCGTTCGCTCGTATGGCGCAACGCGAACCTGCCATACGCGCAACACGCCGACAAACGGCGCTGGTTCCCACCGGAAGCGCCCCAATAGTTGATCCTTCCGTGGGAATTGCCTATCGTACCTACTTTCGTGCGGACGATGCGGATAGTTGCGCCTCATCACGGTTTTTGATGCTGGCGGAAGGTGTCGTCTCGCGCCACAACTCCGGGCGGCGCCGCTAAACCCAATATGTTTCGCAATTTCCAAATTCGCTGGGCGCAAGAGCACCTCAAGGTGCGCAAGGTGCATCCGCTCTCCTTCGTGCGGCAGAGCGTTTCATTTCTACTCTCGAAATCGGCGCGGGAAGTGCCGCATGCCGCCGGTAACGTCGAGTTCGACGTGACGCCGGTGATCGAATATGGCGAACGGGTCATCCGCGAAATGAAGGCGCGCGGCGAGAAACTATCGCCCGAAGACCTGACGAAGATGGCAGTTCACAAAAACCTGTCCGCATTCTTCCTCAAAACTGTTTGCCACGTCACGCACCATCTGCCGATCATCAACGGATTCTTCGAATGGACGCCCTTGAGGGATGGCGGGCGGTTCCACGAGATCGAAGACATCAACCCGATGTTTACCGTACATACCAAGCGCGGCGTGATGGGCCCGATTATTCGCAATCCGCATAAGCGCACCATCATCGACGTCGCCAACGATATGCGCGCACTCACGCGAAAAGCGCGGCGCACGGACATGAATGAGTTGTATCGCAAAATTGCGCGGGAACTGCTGTCCACGGCGGTGCGCGAACTCGATTTTTCAGGATTTATCGCTGGCTGGCTGTGGGCAAAGGCGACGCTCTGGCCGGAACCCATCGACGAGGAAGTGCGCAACACGCCGGAGGCAGAAAAACTGCAACCCTCCGACGTCATCGGCTCCACTATCACCATCGCGAACATCGGCATGTCCGTGAACGGGTGGCAAACCGTCACTGTAATTCCCGTGCCGCACGTCTTCATGTGGGGCATCGGCCTGACGCGACAAATGCCGCGCGTGGTGGGTGGCGAAATCAAGATACGCCACGTCATGACCGTTTGTGTGACGTTTGATCATCGCGCAATGGATGGCGGACATATCTTCGAGTTCGAGAAAATCATGAACAACTATTTCCAGCATCCCGAACTCATTTTTGAGTGGAAACCGGGCGATCCAATTTAGTTTCTATTTTAGATTCTGGATTCTGGATTCTGGATTCTGGATTCTTAAAATCTCTAACAAAACCTATCGTGCGTCATTTTATCCCGAAGGGATTACAGCGTGCAGCCTGGGGTTGGTCCGCCGTAGTTACGCGCTTCGCGTAACGAAGACGGACCTACCCCAGGTACAATACCCACATTAGCGGTACCCTGTAAGGGTTACGGCACTTTTGTTAGAGGCTCTTTCTTGGTAAATTCCAACCCCAAGCTCGTAATTGTAAACGTCCTCGTAATCGCTCTTGATCCTCCGTCAGAGCACTCACGCTTAACCAGAATCAAAAGTTTAAAATCGCTCGCCTCTACACCTTCTTCACCCGCGGGCCATCCGCGGTATCTTCAATCACCCAACCATCTGCCAGCAACTGATCCCGAATAGCATCTGAACGCTTGAAATCCTTTGCGCGTCGCGCCGCCTGCCGTTCTTTTATCAGCGCGAGCACCTCAGCCGGGGCTTCTTCTCGGGTGACCTCGCCGAACAGTCCAGTAACGGCATTTAGCCGGTCCAGCAACGCAAGTGCGCGCGCCGCGCCATCTTTTCCAATCGTATCGGCATCGATCAGCTTGTTCGTTTCGCGGATATAGTCAAACACTGCGCCTATCGCGCCGGAAATGTTGAGATCATCATCCAGCGCGTCGCCAAATGACTTTTCGCAGGAAACGTCCAATTCGCCAAGCCCATCGGCTTTTCCGCGTACCTCCGCGAGTCTCCCGCGAAAATCCCTCACGCGCCGCAACGATTCGTTTGCTGCTTCCAAACCGTCGAACGTGAAATTGCTGGGTTGCCGATAATGCGTCGCGATCAATGCCCACCGGATAGCAACGGGATCGTGCCCCTTCGCGGTCAGGTCGCGCAACGTATAAAAGTTGCCGAGCGACTTCGACATCTTCTTTCCATCCACGAACAAATGCGCGCTATGCAGCCAATACTTCACAAACGGTTTGCCGGTCGCGGCTTCGGATTGCGCGATCTCGTTTTCGTGGTGCGGGAACATGTTGTCGATGCCGCCGCAATGAATATCGAACGATTCGCCGAGATACTTCATGCTCATGCACGAACATTCGATGTGCCAGCCTGGCCTCCCTTTGCCAAGCTCCGTTTCCCAGAACACCGCCCCGTCTTTTTCGTCATACGCTTTCCACAATGCGAAATCCCGCGGATCGTCGCTGTCGTATTCATCGGAATCCACGCGCCCGCTTGCGCCGGACTTAAGTTCGTCCATCTTGAATTTGCTCAATTGGCCATACGACGGAAACGTGCTGAGCTTGAAATAGATGCTGCCGTTGCTTTCGTAGGTGTGCCCGCCGTCCCGCAGCTTCTTGATCAACTCGACCATTTCTGAAACGTGGTCCGTCGCCGCGGGGTATTGCTCCGCCCGTTCGATTCTCAGCGTGTCCAAGTCCTCAAAGAACGCCTGCGCATACCGCCCCGTCAATGATTTCAGCGATTCGCCGGTCTCGCGGCACGTCCGAATGATCTTGTCTTCTACGTCCGTTAGGTTCATGACGTGTTTCACACCGTACCCGCGGTACTTCAAATGCCGCCGTAACAGGTCTTCAAATAGAAACGTCCGCAGATTCCCGATATGGGCGTAGTGGTACACGGTCGGCCCACAGGTGTACAGCCCGACCTGCGGCGCGGCAATCGGTTCGAATACCTCTTTGGCGCGCGTGAGTGTGTTGAAAAAACGAATGGCCATAAAAAATGCGTTCCCCTCGGAGTCGGGGAATTGTATCGGGGACGCCAGAAGCCTTCAATTTCCCGTGCCTGCGACGGAGTCGCGTTGAACGCACACGCGCGCGACTCTATACTTGCCGATGTTAAGGGCAGCAAGGGGAGTGAGCAATGAAGGCGTTGGTGACGGGTGGCGCGGGGTTTATCGGCTCGCATGTCTGCGAGGAACTGGTCCGGCGCGGCGATCAAGTTTTTGTCCTCGATAACCTAAGTACGGGCCAGTTCGAGAATATCGAGCACCTCGATGGAAAAGTCACGAGCGTCATCGATTCGACGTTGAACCAGGAAATTGTGCGCGAGCTGATGCGTGAGGTCGATGTGGTCTATCATCTTGCCGCAACGCTCGGCGTGCAGCTTGTCGTGGATGAACCCATCCTCACTATCACGAACAACATCCGCGGCACGGAAACGGTCCTTGAAGAGGCCTGCCGCTATCGCAGGCGCGTGCTCGTCACGTCCACCAGCGAGGTCTATGGCAAGAGCGAGAAAGAAGTCTTTCGCGAAGACGACGATCGCATCATGGGTTCGACACACCTCAGCCGGTGGAGCTACGCGGATTCAAAAGCCATCGACGAGTTTCTAGCCCTTGCCTATTGGCGAAGCAAGCGCATGCCCTGCGTTGTAGTGCGGCTGTTCAATACAGTCGGACCGCGCCAGACCGGACGCTACGGAATGGTGGTGCCGCGATTCGTCAGCGCCGCGCTAAATAATGAACCCATTACCGTTTTCGGCGATGGGGGACAGACCCGCTGCTTTGCATACGTTGGCGACGTGGTGCCCGCCCTGGTGGGTTTAATGGAACAGCGCGACATCAATGGCGAGATTTTCAACGTCGGCAGCACACAGCGCATCACGATCGAAGACCTGGCAAAACGGGTTATCGCGCTCACCGGAAGTTCTTCGGCGCTCACCTACGTGCCTTATGATCAAGCCTACGGCCCCGGCTACGAAGATATGCGCCACCGCGCGCCGTGCCTGGATAAAATCCGCAAGGCAATCGGTTTTGAACCGGCGACTTCGCTTGACGAAATTCTGAAATCCGTTATCGAAGATATGCGCCGCAATCCCACGCGAAAATTTTAGAACATCCACCGCGTTCCGCCAAGCTGCGCCGAGGGTGCGGCGGCTGATTAGTCCTTTGGCTTTTCCCCGGGCTCTTGAAGCGATTCGAATGAAGTCACATTGTCGACCGCGGGATCCATGTCTAATGGAGGCAGCGGGTCAGCGTCGTCATCTTCGAGCGCGGCCGTAGACGTTGCGGGATGTTGCAATGCTTCGGCTTCGTCGTAGGTTAACAGGTCATCGGACTGCGGCCGTTCTACTTCTTCTAACGCTGCCGCCGCGGTATACGGACCATCATCATCGATCTCCGGTTCATAAGTTTTCGTCGCGTCCTCGGCCACCACAGCCGCGGTGGCTGTGGCAACCGCCGTTGCCGCAACAGGCGTCCGCACCGGCGCGGGCGTTGGTACAACGCTGGGCAACGGCGCGACTGACTTTTCCGCATCGGCGAAAATACTGTTCAACGATTCCGCCGTTTGATTCGAATCCACCTGGAAGTCCTTGACGCGCACAAAGACATGCGTCACTTCATCCGCCCCAAGTATTTTCCGCGCCGCGTTAATGATGAAATCTTCCAGGCGCTCGCCGGCTTCGCGCGTGCTCATGTCCGCGGGTTTTTTCAGCGAAACATTCGCTTCGATGCCCACCTTGCGATTGCTGTCTTCCGGCGTGACGTTAATGTGTGCGCGTTTGACCATCGGAAGTTTCCCGACTATCTTTTGCAACGACGCTTCGAACGAATCGAGCTGAATCTCAAGCGTTCCGTTCGGGCCCGCGAACGAAATCGCGCGGCCTTTCTTCCGGAAGATAGTGAACGGCAGCAGCGTGAAAATACCGATTGCCGCGAGGGCTATACCCACCAATACGCACAGAATCCAATCCTGCGAATACTCCGACGCCCGCGCCACAAGCGCTTTCGCGCTCTCATTAAACGGATAGGCCGCAATCGCGACCCCCACCAACACGAGCATTACCGAAATCAGGTACAGAAAAATCCGTTGCACGATGCGCATGTCAGAATCCCTCCACGGCGTGCCGCGGTTATTTAGGCTTCGTAACAAATTGATCGATCAGTTCCGGCGTCAAATCGCCGCGGCGGAACCGGTCGCTCATCAGAATCTTCGCGCAAAGCTGCGCTGTCGTCTTCACGCCGACGACTGTAAACTCCTGCAACGCTCCGGCAAGCCGGTTTATTGCTTCGTCGCGGTCATTACCGTGAGAAATGACTTTCGCCAGCAAGGAATCATAATAGCGCGGGACCGTGTAACCGGGAAAGATATGGCTGTCCACCCGGATTCCCGGTCCGCCGGGGATATGGCATTTCGTGATCGTGCCAGGGCTGGGCGAAAAATTGTTGTCCGGGTCCTCCGCATACACCCGCGCTTCAATTGCGTGACCGTTAAACCGCGGCGAGGTCGTCCGCAACGGTTCGCCCGCCGCAATCCGGATTTGCTCTTTGACGAGATCGATTCCCGTCACCACTTCCGTAACTGGATGCTCGACCTGGATGCGCGCATTAAATTCAATAAAATAAAATGATCCGTCCTGCGCGACAAGAAATTCGGCCGTGCCCGCATTCGAATACCCCATCGCTTTCGCCGCCCGGTACGCCGCCTTGGACATCTTCGCGCGCATCGAATTGGTCAACCGCATCGACGGCGATTCCTCGATCAATTTCTGGTGCCGGCGCTGGATGGTGCATTCGCGCTCACCCAGCGTGATGATCCTGCCATGCTCATCGCCCAGCACCTGAATTTCGACGTGCCGCGCGTTCTCCAAAAACTTTTCGAGATATACCCCGCCATCGCCAAACGCGGCCTGCGCCTCGACTGACGCCATGGAAACGGCCTTTTGCAGCGCGACGTCATTGTGGGCAATACGCATACCCTTGCCGCCGCCGCCCGCCG
>JAWXCN010000163.1:0-27030 GCA_034408725.1 Candidatus Hydrogenedentota bacterium | reverse complement strand
GGTCCCAATGCTAGCCTATTTTGCAATTGGACTCGTGGTGCGCCGGCAGCGAAGGTTTGCGACGGACATCCGGTTCGCGCGCTCGCATCGCGCCCTGCGCCTCGGCCTGCAACGCCTGGATGAAGCACGCGGCGCTCCGCAACCAGTTGATGATCTTTACCATGCCGTAACCAGCTACCTCGCCGATGAATTCAACCTGCCTGAAACCGGCATGACCTCCGCCGACACACGGCAAATTCTCGATGCAAGGCACATTCCTGAAGACATTGCCGCGGGCCTTACCCGTATACTCAAAACGTGTGAACGAGCGCGATATGCCGCAGAGACGCTCTCGCAAGACGAAGTTTTCGCGCTGACTGAAGGCGCGCGTGCCGTCATGGAGCGTCTGGATAATTTCCAAAAACGGAGTGTGCACGCATGATCGCCGCATTGCTGGCCATCGCGGTGGTTGGCGCACCAAGCGTATTCGACGCCACGTTTCAACGCGGCAACAGCGCGTATGAATCGGAGGATTACCAGACCGCGATTGCCGCGTACGAACAATTGATGGCAGAAGGCGTGGAACATGAATCTCTCTTTTTCAATTTGGGCAACGCGTACTTTCGCGCGGGGAACACGGGCCTTGCCATCGTCAATTACGAGCGCGCATTGCGAATCAACCCCGCGCATACGTCCGCGCGACAAAATCTTGATTTTGCCGTCGCCCAGACCGAGCACCAGTGGGCGCGTCCGCTTCCACCCGCGTGGGAGCAAAGCCTGTTGATGTGGCATTACACCTGGTCTCCACGTGCCGTCCACTTCATGGCCGTTTTCAGTTGGGTGGCATTGTGGATTCTACTAGCGGCTCGGCTCTGGAAACCGAATGCGTGGTTGTCGCGCGCGGCGATTGTAGCGGGACTGGCCGCCGCCGCGTTTGGCGCTTCATCCTATGCCAAAACTTTCGCGCCACCACTTGTCGTCGCAATTGAAGACGATGTTCCCGTCCGGTTCTCTATCGGTGAAAGTCAAACGGTCAACTTCGAGTTAATGCGGGGAGACCGGTTGATCATCGACCAGCGCGCGAACGGTTGGGTACAGGTCCGTTCTGCCGATGGGCAACGAGGTTGGACGCAGGAACGCGCGCTTGCCGTCGTGGGTCCTCCCTACCAACGCCCGCCTGATCGTAGACAAGACGCGCGCGCGGAATTGCCTGCGCCGTGAGTAAAACCTTTGCGGAACTGGTGGCCCTGTCCACGTCGTTGGAATTCGACCCCGGCAATTTGTCGCGCGACGAATGTTTGCTCGCCACCCGGAAGTTCGCGGCCGAAGGGCGAGGGCATTTGCGCCGGCTGCACGCCGACGGCGCGTCCGGCGGAAACATTGTTCACCTGATGTCCGATCTCGCGGATGAAGTCGTGCGCGGCATCTATAACTTCGCGCTCGCCTCGATGGGACTCAGGCGCGCGGTGCAGTCGCGCGTCGCCATCTGCGCGCTCGGTGGCTATGGGCGGGGAGAGCTGAGCCCATATTCTGACCTCGATATTTGCCTGTTGTACGAAGGCCCGCTGGATGAAAATATCCGCGCCTTGAACAGCTACCTCATCCCATTTTTCTGGGACAGCGGCTTTATGGTCGGCTATTCCATTCACAGCATTCAGGAAGCAAACGAACTCGCGTCAGACGATATACTTGCATTTACCCGCTTTTTGGAAAGCCGGCACATCGCGGGTGAAAGTACCGTCTTCGCCCGCCTGAAATTGCATATTCGCGAGTTGCAATCCGGACCGTTGGCCGCGAGATTCATTGAACAGAAGTTGCGTGACCGGTACAACACCCCGAGCGAGTACCTCGATTTATACGCGCCGGAGCCGAACGTCAAAGAAAACGCGGGCGGTTTGCGTGATTTTCATACCGCCCTTTGGCTGTTAATGATGTCCTATGGCATCACGACTTTGGACGAGGCTGTAGCGCAAGGGGTCATCACTCAGGACGAATATCTGAATTTTGTCGATGGCCTCGATTTGATGTGGCGCACTCGCAATGAAATACATTTTCATGCGGGAAAACCAGAGGACCGCCTTACGCACGCCAACCAACGTCATATCGCCGAAGCATTTGGCTATCTGCCGGGGCCATCCGTGCGGCGCTTCATGCAGGATTACTACTCCGCTGCCGGAAAGTTGCGCCGGTTCATGCGGACGGTGGCGCGCGTGTGCAGCGCCTCCAACACCTTAAACCTCCCCGATACCGGCATTCCCATTGCCCATGACTATGTGGTCGAGAACGGCGAGTTGTATGTGGGCGCCAACGACAGCCAGTGGTTCTACCATAACCCGACGCGCCTCATGGAAGTTTTCTGGGTGAGCTCGCGCCAGCGCGTGCCATTGAGCCATCGCGTGGAACGAATGGTCGCAAACAGCCTCGGTCTCATTAACGATGCGTTCCGCGAAAGCGACGTTGTACGCCGCTTCTTTCTTGCGATCTGCAACCATCCCACGCGCGCGGCCTTCGCCCTGCGTCAGGCGGCCTCGCTTGGCGTTCTCGGAAAATACATTCCTGAGTTTGACGAAGTGAACAATATTATTCGCTACAGCGATTTTCATTCCTATCCGGTCGGTGAACATACCCTGCGCGCGATCGAAGCCCTTGGCGCGTTGGAGGAAGTGCCAGGCGCGGTGGGCCGGTGCCTTCGCGAAGCGTTGGAGAATCTGTCCGACCCCTATGTGCTTGTGCTGGCGATACTGTTTCACGATCTGGGCAAGGTGCAGGGTGACGTGCATGTCGAGGAAAGTGTGCGCATCACGCGGAATATTTGCGCGCGTATGGGCATCGAAAGTGGCGATACCGACCGCATAGTGTGCCTTGTCGAGCACCATATCCTGATGACCACAATCAGCCAGTATCGCGACATCGACGATGAGGACATCGTCGAGGCATTTGCAAAAACCATCCAGAACGAATACCGGTTGCGCGCCCTGTTTGTACTTTCGTATGCAGACCTCTCCGCGGTGGCCCCCGGTGTTTGGAATGAGTGGAAAGGCGCGCTGCTGTTGCAACTATACCTGCGTACGGTAAAACGCATGCTCGGCCGCGCGGAAACTTCCGGCGAGGAATACTGGAAGTCGGCTAAGGCGGACGAAGTCCGGAATGTAGCGCCCTCACCCATGCGTTTCATGGTCAATGAACACCTGGAAGGCTTGGGCCAACGATATTTCGTGGCCTTCCAGCCCGAACAGATTGTTCAACACATGGAGTGTATTCTGCGCGCCGAGGCGAGCGGTTTGGCCATAAACTGCGACGTGAATCCCGTTACGAACAAGAGCGAGATAGTCATCTGCACGCGAGACCGGCACGGTCTGTTCTCTAAAATAGCGGGCTGCTTCTCCTCCCAACTCATTGATATCAGCGGCGCTGCATTATTCACCCGGCCGGACGGGTGGGTTATCGACTGTTTTACCGTCTCGGACGCGCGTCACGCCCGCCCGCTCACCCCGTCAATGGCACAGCGGATGGAGGAAGTCTTGCGCGCCGTGCTGATTAATGGCGAGGACGTGCAGGACCACGTGGACCGTTCGTTAAAACGGCTATTCGCGCTGCTCCAGCCCCGCGTGGCGGTGTCCACCCGCATCGTATTCGACAACCACTCGTCCAGGCATCATACTATTGTCGATATTGAGACCGGCGACCGGACCGGACTGCTGTATGATATTACTCGTATCATGAGCGAGATTGGACTGGACATCTCGACGGCCCGAATCGTTACGGACGTTCACCGCGTCCGCGATTCGTTTTATGTAACCAGGGACGGAACCAAGATTCAACACGAAGTTGCACTGGCGGAAGTTCGGGAGGCGCTTCATAACGCGATCCACCCGAGGACCGCCGCTGAGACCAAAGGAGGTAAGGTATGAGACCTGTTTCAATGAAGATTCTCTACACAGCGATGATTGCGATGCTGTCGGCAGGCAGCGCGCATGCAATCACGCCGATGTTGCGTGAACTTGAGGACGCATTTATCCGTATCGGCGATCAGGTACGGCCCGCGGTCGTCAACATCGACAGCGAACAAGACGAATCCGAGGAAACCGGCGAGCGGCCTCAGATGCGCGGCTTGGAAGACTTCTTCCGCTTTTACGACATCCCCATGCCAGAGCAAATGCCGGACCCGCGGCGTCGCGGCGCAATGGCGTCAGGCTCCGGATTCCTGTTCGATACCAATGGCCACATCATCACCAACAATCACGTCGTCAGCGGCGCGAAATCGATTACCGTACGCCTTCACGACGGACGTGAATTCGGCGCGGAAGTAGTCGGCGGCGACAAGGACACCGACATCGCTGTTATCAAAATCAAAGACCCGCCAGCCGATCTGCACATCGCGGACCTCGGGAATTCGGACGACATCAAAGTAGGCCAGTTCGCAATCGCGCTGGGAAGCCCGCGAGGACTGGAAGGGTCATTGTCCTTTGGACATGTCAGCGCGCTTGGCCGCACGGAATTGCAATTGCCGATCCAACTGCGGTTCCAGAATTTTATCCAGACCGATGCCGCCATTAACTTCGGAAATAGCGGCGGTCCGCTAGTGGACATTGACGGCAAAGTTATCGGCATCAACACTGCTATTGACGCAATCGGAAATTCGCTCGGTTTCGCCATTCCGATCAATATGGCCAAGGAAGTCGTTCCTCAATTAATCGCCAGCGGAAAGGTGACGCGCGGATTTCTCGGGGTTGACGGTATCGTGGACATCCGGGAAATCGTTACCGGTGACGCAACTGCCGAAGAACTCGCGGAAGCCCTCGGGCTTCCCGATACGAAAGGCGCATACGTCAATATAGGCACGATTTCAGATTCGCCCGCGGAAAAGGCAGGCATCATAAAAGACGATGTCATTCGCAAGGTCAATGATGAGACCGTGGCCGGCGCCCAGGATTTGGTCAAGAAGATCTCGGCGTTTGCCCCGGGTGAATCGGTCAAACTGGAAATCTGGCGCGAAAAAGCCGCGGTAAACCTCGAAGTGACGTTGGCCGAATATCCGGGAAGCGTCATCGAAGCACGGTTCGGCGCGCCGCTTCTGGGCATGCGCGTTCAACCGCTGACGCCGGAAATGAAGAAGCAGGCAGGACTTGACGCCAAACTGGAAGGCGTTGTAGTTATTGATGTCGAAGCCAATTCCCCGGCGTACAACGCGGAAATATCCGTCGCGGACATCATCACCGAAGTCCAGCAAAAACCGCTGTCAACGGTCGAGGAATTCAAGGCGCTTATCGACGAACATGCGAAACCGGGCACAAACGTGCTGCTCCGGGTTCTGCGCCCGAACGGCCAAACTTTGCCCATCCTTGTTAAAGTTCCAGACGCCGAAGCAAATTAATCTGCAAGCTTGCCCGCGGGGAAGCCAACTGCTTCCCCGCGGCGACTTTCACAATATTATGTCCACCGATGCGCAGACACAGATAGCTCCATTATTGCCCCCGTCATTGCGTCTGACATCGTTCACGATTGCCCTCGCCTGCGCGGGCGTGCTCGCTTTCGCCGCGTATCTATCTCCGGACCCTCGCGGCTTCGGCACGCACGAGCAACTCGGATTGCCACCCTGTGTTTCACAATATTTCGCCGGTTTTCCCTGCCCAATGTGCGGCATGACAACGTCATTCGCGCTCATGGCGGATGCTCGTGCTGGTGAAGCCTTTCACGCCCAACCAGCCGGCGCGGTTCTCTTCATAGCCTGTGTTCTCTTTTTCGCCGGCAGCATTGTCGCTGTCATCACAGGTCGCGTGCCGGAGCGATTGCGGAAAATCCTCACGGCCCCGCGCCTGATCGTGCCAGCGGCGCTACTGCTCGCGATCGCATGGATTTACAAACTCCTGTTTGAATGACTTCCACCCGCGCCGCATTGAGCATAAGCCCGCGATCTGTTAAGCTCTCCCCTTAATTCCACTCGGACTTCCCCATGCACGGTATTGATGAAAGCACAAACTACGAAGCGCGCAATGTGTCCAAACCCCAGGGCAGTTCCTGGTCCATTTATAAACGGCTACTCGGCTATGTTTTCGACTACAAAGTACGCCTGATTCTCTCGATAGTATTCGCATTCTTTGTTGCCGCGTCGTTTGGCGCAATCATAGTCGGAGCCGGCAACATTGTTAAATATGTCTTCGAGGATGAAGCCACTGTCAAGGTCGAAATCGTCCATGCACGCGAATCTTTAGAAAATTTCGCGGCACGCATGCCCGGCGGTATTGCATGGCCCGTCGAACGGCTCGGGGCGGCGCTGGAACCCGCGGTTATCTACCTGCGCGAAGACCCGATGCGCGCGATGGTTTGGCTTTGCGGGTTCGTCATAATTCTTTCAGCCATCAGCGGGCTCGCGCGTTTCTTTCAGGAATACCTCTGCGCGTCCATCGCCACGTTCATCACAGTCCGGTTAGGCATCGAGATGTACGACAACATCATCCGCCTGCCCATCCGCTTCTTCGAGAAAAATCCTTCCGGCGAAATTATCGCCCGCATGACCAACGACTGCTTCACCGCGGGCCGCGGCCTTACCGCTGTCTTCATGAAACTATTTCGCGAACCCTTCAAGGCGATTATCTTTCTTGCAATCGCCCTGGCTATCTCCCCGAAACTCACGCTTATCGGCGTCCTGGTCCTACCTCCCGTCGCATTGATCATGTACAAGGTCGGCCAAAAAATTCGCAAAAGCATGCGACGGACTCTCGAGCGTATCGCCGGGCTCCAAACCGTCGCGAAAGAAAGCGTCACCGGCATCAGCATTATCAAAGGCTTCCTCATGGAAGATTTTGTCCGCGGGATGGTCAAACGCGAATACGCCAAGCTTGAGCGGCAGGGCCTGAAAATGATGCGCGCCGATGCCGCTATCGGTCCGCTGACTGAGTTCGTCATGACGCTGGGCTTTGTTGCCTTCATCTTTGTCAGCGCCCGGGAAGTCCTGAATGCACGCCTGCACATTGGCGATCTCCTTCAGCTATATGCGGCGCTTATCGGTCTCATGGACCCTGTCCGCAAATTGACCGCGGTGAATAACGCCGTCCAGACCAGCGTCGCCAGCGCGGAACGCGTCTTCGAGTTTATCGACATCAAATCCAATTTGGTCGATGCCCCCCACGCAGCCATACTGCCCGCCCTGAGCGAATCGATATCGTTCGACAACGTCCGCTTCTCCTATGACGGAAAAACAGAAGTCTTGCGCGGCGTTTCATTCGACGTGAAAAAAGGCGAGATGCTCGCTATCGTCGGATTCAGTGGCGCTGGAAAGAGCACGCTTGCAAAACTGGTACCCCGCTTCTACGATGTGACCGGCGGCGCTATCCGATTCGACGGCGTCGATGTCCGGCAGGTCACACAAGCGAGTCTCCGCGGACAAATCAGCATCGTCACGCAAGACACCATTCTCTTCAACGCATCCGTGCGCGAAAACATCGCCGCCGGAAAAGCCTCCTATTCTGACGAACGCATTCGCGAGGCTGTAAAGGCTGCGCACGCGACCGAGTTCGTCGAGAAGCTCTACCGGCAATACGATACCCCCATTGGCGAATCCGGCGGTTCGCTCTCCGGCGGGCAGCGCCAGCGGCTTGCCATTGCGCGCGCCTTGATCAAGGACCCCGCGGTGCTGATTCTCGATGAAGCGACCTCGAGTCTTGATTCCGAAAGCGAGCGCGCCATACAGCAGGCTATTGAAGAATTCGTCGTCGGGCGCACGACAATCGTAATCGCGCACCGCCTTTCAACCATCCAACGCGCCGACCGCATTCTGGTAATCGACCAAGGCCTCGTCGTCGAGCAGGGCACGCACACCGAACTGCTCTTACAACCCGAAAGTATTTACAAGCGGCTATACGAAATTCAGTTCGCCTCACCCGAACCTGCTGCCTGCGCTGATACCGGTAAACCGGAGCGCCCGGACGACGATGACGCCGTCTATTGAAATGCGCACTGTTTCCGTATTGTTGAACACGCTGTTTCTCACCCTCCTGACCGCGGGATGCTCGAATGACGATAGCCCAACCCAGGTTAGCACTCCCGCGCCTTCTGTCGCCCCCGCCGCACAACACACTTCACCCAAAACTGCCGTTGCGCGCATGGTGGTAGTGGACATGGAAGGAAATCCGGTCGCAGGCATGCTCCCCATTGCGACAAAACAACCCAACGCTTTCGATGCGCCCGTCGCCAAAGGCGAAATCACCGGCGCGAACGGTCAAACGTCGATTGTAATTCCGATTGACCAGAGGCTCTATATCCGCGCGTGGGACCCCACCAAGAAAGTATTCGCGAACAACTTTTACGAAGTGTTGCCCGGCGAGGGGTTCCCGGCTGAACAATTGCGTATTGTCATGCTTCCCGCCGCAACACTCGAAATGGAGGTCATGGCCGGTGACGGCGGAACCATTGCCGATCAGCCCGTCGGAATGATGATGAGCCATCCGTCCCGCGGGCCGTGGTGGCCGTCAGAAACTACTACCGATGCCGATGGGCGCGCGCGCTTCGAGTTTGTGCCGCCGGGCGAATACGCCATTACGCTCGAATCGCGCGACGGCCGCCATACCGATCTCCCCACAACAGTGCTGCTACCCGGACAACCGACGCGGCTTGGCCCTGTCATCCTCAAATAAACTCCCGCTACGCCGATATCAGAAGTTTCGCGACTTCCCCCAACCCCCGGCTATTCTCCAAGAACATCCGTGTACTTTCGATAGAGTCCTCGAAACTGGTGATAGGTGAGTCCAAGCAGCTCCGCGGCCTTCCGCTGATTAAACCGTGCGCGTTCGAGCACGTTTCTCAACAAGGTAAGCTCCACGTCCCGGATGGCTTCGTCATAAGTTTTGCCATCAAGCGAATCGGCGTTCGTCGGAATTTTTGCCGTCGGCGCGGCGGCTTCCGCGCTCGCCATTCTTCGGGAACGAATAGCGTCTTCCTCATCACTTTTCGCAAAGGGCGAGCGAAACGGATCAAACACGATCTCCGTGTCTGTAATCACCTCGTCGTCGGACCGATAGACGGCGCGTTCCACCACGTTCTTCAACTCGCGGACATTTCCCGGCCATTCATACTGGTCAAGCCTGTCAATGGCGCGCTCGGTGAACTGCGGCATGTTCACCCAACCCAACTCGTACGCCATGCGCACCGCGAAATGATTCGCCAGCAGCATGATGTCATCGCGCCGCTCTCGCAGTGGCGGGATAAACAGGACCTCGAAAGAAAGACGGTCCAACAGGTCGCGCATGAACTGTCCGCTCTCGGCCATTTCAGACAGGTTGGCGTTTGTCGCCCCGATGATACGCGCATCCACCTGAATCGACCTGGAACTTCCCACACGCTCGAAACTACCGTACTCGACCACGCGCAGAATCTTTTCCTGCGTTTCGATTGGAATGTTGCCTATCTCATCGAGGAAAAGCGTGCCCTGGTTGGCTGCCTCAAATCGGCCAGAGCGGCGGCGGCCTGCGCCAGTAAAGGCCCCTTCTTCGTGCCCGAAGAGTTCAGATTCGATAAGCGAAGATGCCAAGGCAGAACAATTCAGTGCGACGAACGGTTCCTGCCACCTCTGGGATAAGAAGTGTAAGCGTGTGGCGGCCAGCTCTTTACCACAACCACGCTCACCAATAAGTAAGACGGGGCGCTCTACCCTCGCCACCCGGGACAATTGTTCCTGGAAATTTAGAAATGACTCACATTGTCCCATGGCCTCTTGAGGCGACTGAGGCGGACCACCGGATGAATCACGGGGAACGGGCATGCGCAACTCCACCATCGGTTTAGTGCTGGAGCCAGAGTTTAGCGGTTTTAGCCATACACCGTCAAGAGACGCTCTCGGCAATTTTCTAATAAGTCTAAAGCTCCCAGCATCTTAGCCGTGTCTGACGGCGATGGCATGGCGGTTGTTATTGGTATCGCAACGAACGAAATCGGGAGCTCGGGACTAATGAACGAATCTAACCTGCATCGGGAACAACGGCGCTCGAAACGTGTGCAAATCACGACTGAGGTTCGATACCAGATCAGCCGCGAACTCGGCGGAACCGCCAATTTGGTGAATGTTGATCAAGGCGGAATCTGCATGCTGTCTACCTTCCCACTCCCCGTGGGTCATCACGTGATGCTTGAAGTTAAAGAACCCCGCCGCGGCGAAGGGTCGGTTGAACTCAAGGGTCGTGTCGCGTGGTGCGTCAGAGATGGAATGGGTTATCGGGCCGGCGTGAAGGTGTACCAGGATGATTGCGATGTGCGCATCGTCCTCAGCGCGCTGATGTGCGCCGCGCTGAAAACGCAGGCCGCCATCGCGAGACTGCGCAACACGCATTTTGTATATGTCGAATGGAAACTGGCCGCACTCGCCGCAAGCGAGGGCGCGGGTCCGAGTGGGATTTGGAAGAAGCGGGAACCGGCCAAACGCTCCGTGGGCCGCGTTCTGGCGCTGGGTTATTAACTGCCGCCCCGAACCGGGTCATGGCTGACGACGAAGGAGGAACAATGGGTATCTTCACACGGGCACGAGACATTATCAGTTCGAATATCAACGCTATGCTGGATCAGGCCGAAGACCCGGAGAAAATCGCCAGCCTCATGGTGCGCGAGATGGAAGACACACTCATCGAACTGAAATCGTCCTGCGCCGGCGCCAAGGCCGCCAAACGCCGCATCGAAGAGGACATCAAGACCGCCCACGCAAATACGAGCGAATGGACCGAACGTGCGCAACGCGCCGTTGACAAGGGCCGGGATGACCTCGCGCGCGAAGCCCTGCACGAAAAGCGCAGGCACTCAGAGCGGATCGAGTCTCTCGAGAATGAATCGGCGCAGTGTGGGGGCGTCATTGACCAGTACCAGAGCGATCTGGCGCAACTCGAAGAGAAACTCAACGCTGCTCGCGAGCGCCAGCGTGTCCTCGTGCAACGGCACATTCATGCGGTGAAAAAGCGCCGCGCCCAGGGCGACATCCGGCGCATGGAGACGTCCGTGGCATTTGATCGGTTCGACGACGTCGAAGATCGCATCAACCGGCTGGAAGCCGAGTCCGAACTGGCGGGTCCCGTGCGGGCAATGTCCTTGAGTGATGAAATCGAATCGCTTGACGAAGACGACGAAATTGAAAACGAACTGAAGCGGCTGAAGAGTGCTTCTTCCGCGCGCGCAAGCTAACGAAACAGTGGGTGCAGGTCCGCGGCCTTGGGCCGCATGAGGAAGGAAGGGAACACGGATGGGCTACACATACGATTCTGGCCGCCAGGGCCTTTACCGGTCTCGCGACGGGGTATTCTTCGGGGTTTGTCGCGGTACAGCGGAATATTTTGACATTTCGGTGTTCTGCACGCGCGTGATCACCGTCATCGGATTCATTCTGACCGGTTTTTTCCCGGTCGTTGTTGGCTACATCATTGCCGCCTTGCTGATGAAACCAGGACCGCGTTACAGGTATTAACACCCTAACGCCCCTTTATTAACCAGCCTCTCAACGGGAAGTTGACACACCCTGCTTCCCCTTCCCTCGCGGTGCGGCGCCCCTCCGCACCGCGACTTTTCATTTTTCACACCGGCTTTTCCGGCAACTCCATTGCAACCCGCCAAGAGCTATGCTACATTCGATTTGGGGATCGGGCCCAAAAAGGATTAGCGGCCGTGGAATGCCATATTTGCGATATTCGAAGTAGCATTGGTTTTTGTGTCGAGTGCCATGGCCTGCTCTGTGAAAACTGCGGCATGCCGTGTGATCAATGCCGGAAATTGTCCTGCCCGACTCACGTACAAACCACGAAAAGCGGCAAAGTCCTCTGCATTGGCTGTTATAACGAGCGGCGCGCCAAGCGGGAAGCATTGAAGGCCGAAGTCGTGCATCGGCACCACGGCGGCGGCGACACCAGTTTTTCGGGATTGGAAAACGCAGCCGCGGAACCCGGAGCAGTCAGCGACCAGGCGCTCGTCGCGAGTGCCCGGAAGATCGTTGAACCCTGGCAGATGAGCCTGTACATCGCACTGGCGGGAATTGGCCTGGGGGTTGTGCTCCTTCTCTTCCCAAGTATCCGGCACGTGGCATTCGGGGCGATGACGTTCGCGACCGGTTACCTGTTGTTCGTATTCGCCATACTGTCCGCGATATGGGCGTGGATCGGCTTGCGCAATGAAGCATATTTTGCCGACCGCATCAAATGTTTCTACGGCATTGGTGCATGCTCAATTTGTCTCCTCATCGCTTTTATCACGATTGCAAGCGCCCCTACCTTGCTGACGCGCCCAACTATCACCGCCATCGATTCGCGAACCGGCACGGAAACCCCCGAGGAATTGGAGCAATGGCGCCAACGCGCCCTTCGCAAATACAGCCCACCCCCATCAACACCAGGACAATAAGGAGCGCCTGCGATGATTAGCCCAGCCGAAATCTATGTATGGCTCATCGAAAACAAATGGTGGTTGGTCATGGCGGTGCCATTTGTCATCGTAATCTTCTTCATTCGATCCGCCAGCGTAAGGTAATGAAAAGGGACTCTATGTTTCGCTCACGCAGTTCTATTCTCCTCTTCATACTGATGCTGGCATCGTGCGCCCGTAACGACCTTCATTCCGAACAGCAACGCAATATGACTGTCGGCGTTGTCCAGAAGGAAATCCGGGTCGGCATGGACTCCCCATCTGTCCTCGCCGCGCTGGGATCCCCAAACATGGTCCGCCGAAGCGCCGAAGGCGTCGAAACATGGGTATATGACAAGGTCGCCTCGGAAGCGTCCTACAAAAACAGCAACTCGAACATCGCGGGAAGCGTATCAGCGGCGGGCGTCCCCGGAGACGTCCTGGTGCTCGGCAACGTCGGCGCGGGCCGCAGCGGATCGAAGGGCGCATCCGCGACCACCCAGCGCACCTTGACCGTTATCATCAAGTTCGATGCTGCAGACAAGGTCGAGTCGTTTTCGTATCACACGAGCACGTTCTGACGATGACCGCCGTTTCCCACTGGCATATGTGCTGCCGCACCGTGTTGTATATGTTTATCGCCTGCACGCTTTTTCCCTCCTGCATCTCGGATAATCCACCCCCGCCGCAACCCTCGCAATTGGAAATGCGAACCTTCCAAACGCGCGAGTACGACACCTACGACGGGAAACTGGTTATGAAAGCGGTGCTAAACGTCCTGCAGGACATGGGCTTTATCGTGAACAGCGCGGATACCGATCTTGGCCTTCTCACCGCGAACAGATGGACGAACGTTGAACATACCAGGAAAGAGATCAAGCAGGCACAAAAGGAGGAAACAGCGCTTTCCACGAGCATCGTCCTCGATTGCACCGCCAATATCAGTGAATTCGGAAAAACGCAGACCCGCGTGCGCGTGAATTTTCAGCAACGGGTACTCGACGCCGGCGGAAACGCCATGCAGGCCTATCCCATCCATGACGCTAAATTTTACCAGACGTTTTTCTCGCAGGTAGACAAAGGCATTTTCTTGCAGCAGGAAGGCGTCTAGCCTGATTTGGATCCCCCCTTCCGTTTGCCTGAAATATACGCCACCACCATGAGTGGCCCGATGGCAATTGCTGCTGCGACCACGCACAGTGCCAGAATTCCCGCCACAATTCCCAGTGGAATCATCGAGCCCATCATCCAGCTCGATGCAGCGCCAGACAAGATCAAAACGCCACACCAAAACCATGACAGATACCGCACAAGTTGTTCGTCTTTGCCAATGATCATTGTTAATCTCTATGCTTAGCCGGTGCCAACGATGTCTCTTACAGCTTCTACCCCGCTGATCCGCATTTTAACAGGATTGTTCGATGCGTTACTGGCAATAGCATCGATTGCGCTCGTTCTCTTCTCAATTGGCCTGCTGGGCGCTCGCTATCATTGGACAATCGATCTCGCCACGAGTTTCGAGCCGCTGTACCTCATCGCATCCGCGGGAATCCTTATTTCTGTTATCCTTCGCCGGAAGCCGATTCTGATCGGATTGGTTTTACTGGTGACCATCTTTCACGCAACGCTTATCCTCCCATACTATTTCCCGCCGGCCACAAAGCACCTTTCCGGACCAGTCCTGCGCATCATGAGCGTCAATCTCCAATGGGACACGAGCCGGCCCCGCAACGTTTTTAACGCCCTTCGGACGGTAAAACCAGACGTTATTGCTTTTCAGGAAGTAACGCCAGAGCGCCTTATCGAGCTACAAAATTTGTTGGAGGAATACCCACATCGCATACATTCTGTCGATTCTGGCGTGCTTGGCGTAGCCCTGTTCAGTCGTTATCCATTGAACGATCTCGACCAGTCTTGGATGACAAAGGGCGTTTACCCGACACTGATGGCGGAGATAGAGGCCGGAGGACCTCCCCTATCGGTCATGATTACCCATACCATTCCCCCATTTAGCAAAGATTGGGCTATGGAACGCAATAAACAGCTTGCGGAATGTGCAGCGCGGCTGAATGCGATCGAAGGACCCTGCGTTTTGGTGGGAGACCTTAATGTCACAATGTGGTCTCCCTACTTTCGCGACTTGATCAAGTCTGCAAATCTAAAAAATGCGCGCGAAGGTTTCGGCATTGTTCCGACCTACTCTTCAGGTCGCAAACGCCTCATACCCATAGACCACTTCCTCTTTCGCGGCGACGTGCAAGTCACCGGCTGTGCCGTTGGTCCGCACACTGGCAGTGACCATCGGCCGTTGGTCGTGGATTTCATCCAAACTTTTCCCCATAACCCGGAATAGTTCAGGCAATACCGAAAGGCCGGACATTTTTTCCCGTCATCTTCGTCCGTGAGTCTCCGAGGTCCTCTCGCGCTTCATTCATCAGTGCGCGTAACCGTTCAACGATCTCCGGATGGTCTTTGGCAACATCTTTTTGCTCTCCGAGGTCGATGCTCAGATCATACAGTGCCTCGCGCACTTCGGCATCCGGCGGTATGTGGCGGCCCGAATCTCCTTGACGCATTTCAATGCGCAATTTCCATGCACCGCTACGCACGCCATGCAACTCGTTCTGGCCATAGTAATAAAATCTGTCGTGAGGAGACGTCACGTCGCCTTCTCCCGAAAGGAGCGGCCAAATGTCGCGGCTATCGATCACACGGTCCGCGGGAACCTCGATCCCCGCAAGTCGCGCAAAGGTCGCGTAAAGATCAAAGTTCGCGGCCATTTCGCGGCACACCGTTCCAGGCGGAATGTGATTCGGCCATCGCGCAATGCACGGCACGCGCACGCCGCCTTCATACGTTGTCCCTTTGCCATTGCGCAATGGTGTCGCGTATCCCCCATCCTCGCCCCGCGTAAGCCACGGTCCATTGTCTGTTGTGAACATAACGAGCGTGTTGTCATCGATGCCCGCGTCCTTCAATGCGTCCAGAACGCGGCCAATGCTCCAGTCAATACACTCGATCACGTCTCCGTACAGCCCACCTTCGGATTTTCCCCGCCATTTCTCCGAAACGTGCAACGGCACGTGCGGCATGTTATGCGGCAAGTAGAGAAAAAACGGCTTGTCCTTGTTATCCTGGATAAACCGTACTGCCTCATCCGTGTATCGTTCCGTAAGGGTTTCCTGGACAGCCGGTTCCTCAATGCTCTCCTCCATCCGCATCAACGGCGTGGGTTTCATGTCGTTGCTGTACGGGATGCCATAGTAGTAGTCAAACCCGTGGCGCGTGGGAAGAAACGGCGGAAGATGGCCAAGATGCCATTTGCCAATACAAGCGGTCGCGTACCCCTTTTGCTTCAGCATCTCAGGAAGCAGGATTTCATCTGCGTGGATGCCGCACTTGGAATCGGGAAACAACACGCTTGCGTATTGCTGCGCGGATTCGCCGCGCGGCGTATGTGCAAGTCCGACACGCTGCGGATAACATCCGGTTAGCAATGCGGCACGGGAAGGCGTGCATACGGGCTGGCCGTAAAAATCCGTGAGCCGCACTCCCTCTGCCGCCATTTGGTCCAACCGTGGCGTTTTAATGCGGACTGCGCCGTAACAGCCCACGTCGGCGTAGCCCTGATCGTCGGTAAAGATTACGACAAAGTTGGGGAGACGTTGAGGCGTTTCGGCGGATCCCGTCTTCAATACGGCAGCGGACAGTCCCGCGGCGCTGGCGCCCAAAAACATTCGGCGCGAGAACTTTGGATTCGGTATTGGCATGTCACCCCCCATTGCATACTCGATGAACTCACGCTGGCTTTCCAAGCACGATTGCCGCTACGCCATGACGCGAAAGTTCCGAAGGCCCGCCGGGAACAGATTCAATGCGGGCACTCGCCCACAGCGGATCAAGGAATTTCATCGCGATGGACACAACGCTCGAAGGAATCGCGGTGCGAGCGGCATACGATTCGTACCAGCCAGCGTGACGTTCCTGCCACGCAAACATCGAAAGCACCGTCAGACCCGAGGGCGCAAGCACACGGTTCTGTAGTGCGCGCCAATCATAATACCGGCTGAAGAACACCTTGCCACAATCATTTCTCACTTGTTTTCCGTACGGGTCCGTGTCCACCCACTGCTCTCGGTACGCCGGCACAAGGGGAACCGTCAAAAAGATTCTGCCGCCCGGCGTCAACACGCGGGCCATTTCTGCGACCGCCTGACTGTCACCCTCGCCCCCGATATGCTCAATCGCGCTGATCGAGTAAATGAACGGAAACACGCGATCGCCGTACGGTAACCTGCAACCATCACCTTGTATCGGTGCAATAGTGCGCAGTTCATTCCGCGCGAGCATCGCGCGGAATTCCATCAACGGACTGAATGCAATGTCCGAAGCGTGGATGCGGCCTTCTATCTGACGGCATAGAAGCGTAGACATCGCTTTGGGACTGCCCACGTCGAGCACGGGCTGCTCGTTTCCGTATGCGGCAAAAAGTGCGGAGAACTCGACATAACGCCATAAGTCCACTGGGCAAAGAAGCATTTTAATGGCGAAGAACAGTTGTTTTCGCGTCCGCGACCGGAACAGCGCGCTTAGGCCGCGCTTCAAGCCCTCGCGCCAGAGACCTCCATACGACGGTGCCCGGTGCGCTGCCAATTATGATCCCAGTTTCTCGCGCAATGCCGCAAGTTGATCGGCAAGCTGCGTATTCACCAGTGCGCCATCGCTCACCGGCTGGGGCGCCGGCGCGTGTCCGCCTCCCTTACCCCCGCGAGTAACCGCTTTCAACTTCGCGTCGGTTGCCTTGTCCCGTCGACTTGGCCGGCGGTCGCGGGGCGGATGGGTGCGCGGCGCATCATCCCGCCGTTCTGGCCGGCGCTCCCGGCCTTCGTTCGCGGGCTGATTGGCTGGACGGGCATCAGCGGCTGGCCGTTCCCGCCGCGCGGGCTGCGCGCGCTGTTCGACAGGAATCAGCGCTTTCATGGACAGGGAAATCCGCGGTAATGCCTTATCAACCTTGATCACCTTGACCCGCACAACGTCACCCACGCGGACGACTTCGCGCGGATCCTGAATGAAGCGGTTCGCAAGTTCGGACAAATGCACAAGGCCGTCCTGGTGAACGCCGATGTCTACAAACGCCCCGAAGTCCGTGACGTTCGTCACCACACCCTCGATCTCCATTCCTTCCGCCAAAGTCTCAACGCTATCCACTCCCTCAAGAAACGCGGGCGCCCTGAATTCTTTCCGGGGATCGCGCCCCGGCTTTTTGAGCTCATGGCGAATGTCATCTAGTGTCAGCGCGCCGATTATGTCGGACTGCGGAATTTCGGCCGAGACTTCGTCAATTCGATTGGGGGCATCCAGCAATGCGGCAACAGATACGGCAAGGTGTTGCGCCAATTGCTCAACAACAGGATAGGCTTCGGGATGAATACCGGTGGCGTCGAGTGGCTGGTCTCCTCCGCGCACGCGCAGAAACCCGGCGCATTGTTCAAAAACCTTCGGGCCAATGCCAGGCACTTCCATTAACTGATTGCGATTCTTGAACCCGCCGCGTTCCACGCGGTACGCCACGATCCCCGCCGCGACATCGGTCTGAATACCGCTCACATGTTTCAATAGCGGCGCGGAGGCCGTATTGAGATCAACGCCTACGGCGTTCACGCACGACACCACCGTACGTTCGATCCCATCTCGCAATGCCCGTTGATTGACATCGTGTTGATACTGGCCGACCCCGATGTGGCGTGGCTCAATCTTTACAAGCTCAGCGAGTGGGTCCTGGAGACGCCGGGCAATGGACACCGCGCCGCGCACGGTAACATCCAGCGCCGGAAATTCCTCGCGCGCAAGTTTCGACGCAGAATAGATGGACGCGCCGGCTTCGTTCACCAACACCATGAAAATTTTTCCGCCAAGCTTCGCAAGCATCTGCCGGAGAAACCGGGTAACCTCCCGCGAACCCGTGCCGTTCCCGACTGCAAGCGCGTGGGGTTGGTGCTTCTCGATCAGCGCCAGCAAAGTTTTCTCCGAATTCTCGTAATCGTTCTGCGGAGGCGTGGGAAAAATCGTCGCGCTTTCAACGAACGCGCCAGAACCATCGATCACTGCGAGTTTGCAACCCGTCCGCATCCCGGGATCAACACCGATAACCGTGATCGGCCCCGCGGGTGGCGCCAACAGCAAATTGTGCGCGTTCTCCCGAAACACGCGAATGGCCTCGGCGTCGGCGCGTTCCTGCACCTGCCTGATCACTTCATTTTCGATGGAGGGCCGCAACAACCGGTGGTACGCGTCGTCCACGATCGTGTTTATATGCGGGGCAAATTCGCTATCGGTGGTCTTGACGCTTTTCGCCTGCAACTCGCCAATAACACCTGCGTCGTCCAACGCCAGTTCCATGCGCAGGAACCCGTCCTTGACGCCGCGGTGTACGGCAAGATAGCGATGCGACGGTATTTTGGCGACAGGTTCGGAGAAGGCGTAGTACGCTTCAAACTTCGTGTGTTTGCCTTCGCAATTCTTGGTTGGATGCGCTGCAATCGCACCCCGTTTTTGCATTCGATCCCGCACGAGCGCGCGCGCACCCGTATCCACGGCGACGTGCTCCGCGAGAATGTGTTTTGCGCCTTCCAGCGCATCGGCTGCCGAATGGACGGCCTTTTCCGGGCGGACGTACCCTTCCGCGACCTGCTCCAGCGATTGCCCTTCGGATTCCTGTTTCCAAATGTAATCGGCCAGCGGCTGAAGACCCTTTTCCCGGGCGACGGTGGCTTTTGTGCGCTTCACTTTTTTATACGGGAGATAGAGGTCCTCAAGCACCGTCGCATCCATGCACCCCAGTATGGATGCTTTGAGTTCCGGCGTAAGCTGGTCCTGTTTTTCTATAGTATCCAGGATAAAAGCGCGCCGTTTTGCCAATTCAGCGAAATAATCGCTCTGCTCGGCAATCGCTTCCAGATGCCCTTCGTCGAGATTGCCCGTGACATCTTTCCGGTAGCGCGCGACAAACGGTATGGTCGCACCCCCGGCAAACAGGTCAATGACCTTCGTTACTTTGGCAACTGGCACCCGCGTCCGATTACTGATTAAATGAAGAAACTGCTCATCAAGCATCGATAAAAACTCCGCTAACTCTCACTGACTGTAGCAAATGCGCGCCACACGGCACAAAAGCTTCAGTATTCAATTTGTGGTTCAACATCTTCCGCACCGTTTGGGAACGTCAGGTGTTCCGTATTTCTATGGCATCCCATGTCACTGCGACTGGCCAAGCTGAAGCAAAACGCCCCGCTCGCGGTGATATCCATAAACTAAATCACCGCGAGTCGCGGTACTTAACTTTTGCCGGCATCCGAACTTAATTCTTAAATCATTGCTGGAAAACACTCAAACCCTGGCTCCGTATTCGCCCACTCCACTATTTCCTATCCGTCGCTCTCAAATCTCAAATTTGAAATTCCTCTTCCCTCGCCCGGATGCTACCATGCCCGGATGCAACCACCTCGCTTACACGTCTCTCCGCGACTCCGCGCCCTCATGGCCTATTCAAAATTCTCCGGCGAGGTCCCGCGCATCCTGATCTTGCGCAGCCAGTATTGGCTGGACGGCGCGTGCGAAGCCGCCGCGACAACCCTCGGATGGGAATGCGCCAGCGTCCCTACACTAATGGTCGGCGCGCAAACCCGCGAACAAACCGCAACCCTGCTCGACGCCATCGTCCACACCCGGCCCGACTTTATCCTCTCCATCAACCTTGCCGGGATGGACGTCGATGGCATGTGGGCGCGCTTTTTCGACGATCTCGGAGTGCCCCATGTTACCTGGTTCGTTGACAATCCACGCACGATCATCATGGATCGGAAAACCTACGCTTCTCCACACTCGGTTGCACTGACCTGGGACGAGTCCTATGCTCCATTCCTCCGCGAGTCAGGTTTTCCGCATGTCCATTGGTTGCCGCTCGCCGCGGAATCATCGTGTTTCAACGCTGAGCCGATGGATAGCCCAGAACATTCGACCACCTTCACCGGGAATTCCATGGTCGCGTTCGCGACCGGCGCGCGCGGAACCATCCTTGCCGACCCACGGCTCGCCCATTGGGCAGACAAAGATTTCGTCCGCGACCATGTCAGCCGCGAAAAACTTGGGCAAGGGCTCCATGCGATAATCGGCGCGGACGCGCTCGAACCTCTCAATCCCGAACAACGCAGACACCTGGAAATGTTTTTTTTTCTGGACTGCACCCGCCAGTTACGCCACGACGCAATTGCCGCATTGCAGGACCAACAGGTCACCGTGCGCGGCGATGACGGTTGGCGCGCGATAACGGATCGGGCCGGGCCGCCGCTCAACTATCTCGAACAACTTCCCGCCTTCTACCGGAACTGCGCCATCAACCTAAATTTTACAAGCGCGCAAATGCCCTCTGCCGCGAACCAGCGCGTGTTCGATTGCCCCGCCGCGGGCGGATTCTTGCTGACCGACGCGCAAACCGACTTGACCCGGCTATTTGCCAAGGATGAATATGCGTCGTTTACGTCCATCGGCGATTGCGCGGAAAAAATCCGGCATTACCGCGCGAACCCGGCGGAGCGAATCGAGATTGCGCGCAAGGCCCGGCGCCGGATTCTGAAAGAACACACCTATGTCGATCGCTTGAAAACCATCGCGCAATGGGTCATGGACGCATTCACATAGTCACGCGAAACGTTCCTTTAAATACCGCTCAAGCGCGGCGAGCCGGTGCGCGTGGGTGTGCTCCGCCACGATACGGCGTTGAGCATTCTCAACGATTCCCTTCCGTGCCGCAAGATCGCATCTGAAGCGCATGGCCAGTTCCTTCAATTCATCCAGTGAACCATACACCACGCATTCCGTCCCAATTTCAAAAAAATCCTGCAAATCCTGCTGCGCGTCCGTGATGAGAAAACCACCGGCAGCCGGACAATCGAACACCCGCTGGTTCACCGCCGTCGCCATTTGTATGCTCGTCGAGTTAATATTGATCGCCGTTGACCGATAGAACGGCGCGAGCGCATCGAAATAGCCCACGTCTCCAAAACTCAGCGAATGCACCCCTTTCCAATGAACGTCGCCATGAACTTCCAATCCCTCTTCGGTGAGGGCACGCGCCATCGCCTCCCGCATCCGGCGCGTGCCCTCATACACAAGACACAACTCCAGATGCCGCCGCTCGCGCGGTTCGCAGTTCGCCAGCAGCGCCGGCTCAACAATCGTGGCGGCGCCGAGCGCAAACTGTTCCCGCGTCATTCGTCCCGTTCCGAATGCATCTCGCAACCCCGCCGTGATCTCTGGAAACCCAACCAGCTTGTCCCACGCCTCTTCCGCATGCGAAATCATCGAGTCACCTACGAATGCGAGCTCGCGCGCGAATTGGTCCTGCGGCGCCCCCGCGAATAAACCCGGATCAGTCGCGTGCGGCATGAAGTACACGTTCTCGAACCCAAGCGCGCGCAAATGCGGCATGTACGCGCGCTCCCACACCGCCGCCACGCTGAACGGACTGGGATACACTTCGCGGTTGAACAAGATCATGCGAGGCGTATCGGTGAACCAGCTCACATACGGAATCTTTGCGTCCTCGTAGAAGCGGGCGAACAATCCGTGAACGTCCATTCCCGCGTAGTTGGACGTGAGAATAAAATCCGGCTTGAACTCAGCCGCCGTTTGAAATAATAAAGTCACCTGGTCCCGCGTCAGGCTGCCGGTCATCGCAGACGACACACTCGCCGTCTCCCACCCCAACTGTGCCGCCGCGCGCACCCAACTGGCATCAAAAAAATACTCGGTTTCAAGCAGCAGCACGCGCGTTCGTCCAGCAAATTTCGGATAGTCCAGCATCGCGCGCATGCCTCTGCTGATGTTCAGACGCTTTTCAAACATCCGCGCGAACCAGCCAAAAACACCCGCTAAAAAATGGAATATTCATAGCTTCCCCCTACCGATACATCTTCCGCAATCCAAATTCGAAATTCCAACCCCAGGAATTGTTATAGTACGCGCATGCGGCTGAGCGATGAACAACGGAGCTGGTTGACCCTCGCACTTATACCCGGCGTGGGCACGGCCATGTTTATACGATTGCTCGCGCGCTTCCGCACTCCGGACGCCGTGCTCAAGGCCAGCCGGAAAGCCCTCGAAGAAGTCGTTGGCCCGAAACTCGCCGAACGCATCACCCAATACGCCGACGTCGCCGATGTCGCCGGACAGGAAACGGCTCTTGCCCGCTGGAACGCATCCCTCGTTACCCTCGAAGATACCGCGTATCCCCTCCGGCTCGCGGAAATCTATGATCCCCCCCTCCTGCTTTTTGTGCGCGGGAAAATGCTCGAACCGGACGCTCCCTGCGTTTCGATCGTCGGCACCCGGCGCGCCACGCCCTACGGCATTCGCATGGCGGAAAAGTTCGGACGCGAGCTCGCGGCGCGAGATATCACAGTCGTCAGCGGACTTGCCGCGGGCATCGACGCTGCGGCGCATCGTGGCGCGCTTGAAGCAGGCGGCAACACGATTGCCGTACTCGGCTGCGGCGCAGATGTGCTCTATCCGCAACAGAACGCCGCACTGATGGATGACATTGTCGCGCATGGCAGCGTTGTGTCCCAATTCGTGATGGGAACCAAACCCTCGGCAGGACATTTCCCCTATCGCAACCGCATCATCAGCGGCATGTGCGCGGGCACGCTCGTAATCGAGGCCCCCTTGAGCAGCGGCGCGCTCATCACTGCACGACAAGCCGCGGAACAAGGCCGCGAAGTTTTCGCCATCCCCGGCCAACTGGGTTACATAAACAGCCAGGGACCGCATCTGCTGATTCGCGAAGGCGCAAAACTCGTAGAAACCGTCGACGATATTCTCGTGGAACTGGACGTGCCCGCAAAATCCCGGACACAACCGCTCGCGCAACCGGCGCCAGTTGTAGCGGCCGCTACTCCGGCGCCGTCAGAGGAACCCGCGCCCCGAATCGCAACTACAGTGGTTACAGCCTCCCCCGCGCCATCCTCGGCAAGCACCGAAGAGAAACGCGTGTTGGCCGCGCTTCCGCCGGAAGGCAAACATATCGATGCCATCGCGCATGTTTGCAGGATCAGCGTCGCACAAGCCCTCAGCGCATTGACCCTGCTCGAACTCAAGGGCCTCGTGCGCCAATTCAGCGGCAAACGTTTCGCGCCGAAATGAATCAGCCGTCTTCCCTCGCGGACCGCATCCGGCGCGGGGAACCGCTACCCTGGTACCTTGATGCGCTCTTGACCACTGCAACACCGCTCTATCGACTCGGCATGTTTGCACGATCCCTGTCCAACCCGATCAAAGTTTCCGCGCGCGTCATCAGCATCGGAAATATCACCGCCGGCGGCACGGGCAAAACGCCCGCCGTCATCGAGCGCGCACAGGCGGAAGTAGCCGCGGGAAACACAGTCGCGGTACTCACCCGAGGTTACGGCGCGAAAAATCGTTCAAAAACTTTAGTGCTCGCGCCCGGCGCCCAGGCCCGTTCAATGGCCGGCGAATTAGGCGATGAACCCGCCCTCATCGCGCGGCGCGTACCGGAAGTCCTCATCGCGCGCGGCACAGATCGCGTTGCCGCCGCGCATGCGGCCATTGATCGCGGCTGCAACGTCTTGATTCTCGATGATGGCTACCAATACCTGCGCCTTGCGCGCGACGAAAATGTCATAGTGATCGACGCATCTAATCCCTTTGGTAGCGGCTCGCTCATACCCCGCGGAACCCTTCGCGAACCCACGACCGCGCTACGCCGGGCAACCCACATCATTCTCACGCATTGCGATATTCCAGATGCAAAGGCATTACGGACACTGGTTAATACGGTGCGTGAAATATGTCCAAACACGCCGATACGCAAGACCCGACACGAGCCGGATGCGTTGTGGTCATTGGAAAGTGGGAAAACACATGCCCTTTCGATGTTACAGGGCGCGCCCATCACGGCTGTCTGCGGCATTGCCCAGCCTGAACATTTCATCGCGACTTTACAATTACTCGGCGCGCGCGTGGACAATCAGCGCATTTATCCGGACCACGCCGATATACCTGCGAGCGCGTTCAGTGGTCCAAATAAAATCATCATCACCGAAAAAGACGCCGCCCGCCTCTCCGGTACCCCTCCAAACGTCTACGCGCTCGGCATCCGGCTAACAAATTTATAGGGGACTGTCACCGGCAGCGCGTTTTGGCTGCCGGTGGCTGTCCCCGCCCCCAATTTATCCCAACCTCTCCACCACAACCCTCTCCACCAACCCATCCACCTCTTCACGCGAAAAATGACCTATATCCCACGACATGGCATTCGCAGCCCCCATCGCGCATCCAATCCGCGCCATTTTTTCCAGCGGGCTATGCTCCAAAATCCCTATCGCAAAGCCCGCCACCAGCGAGTCGCCACTCCCCACCGCATTCACTTCCTGAATCCTGGGTGGCACAACGCGCAATCGCTCCGTCCCGTCCGACACCATGGCCCCATCTTTCCCCAACGACAACACGACGAGCCCGATACCTCGCGCATGCAACAGACCGATTGCCCGCACCCGCTCCCCCTCCGAATCAATTGCGAATCCGATAAACTCGCTCAGCTCCGCGAGATTCGGCTTGACCATGTGCGGCACAGATTCAATACCCGCGGCAAACTCATCGCCATGAGAATCCAGGATGGTAATCGCCCCCGCGTCTTTTGCAATCTGAATCAGTTCGCGGTACAACCCGGTCAATGCGTGATCGGACACCGTGCCACTAAAGCACACCACACGCGCGCCGCGAACCGCATTTCGAAATGTCTCGACAATCCCGCGCGCCTCTTCATCGGTAACCCGCGATCCAGGCTCAAAAAATGCCGTCTGACGATGGATGGGTTCCTCAAGAATGGTGGTAATGGTACGCGTTTGTGAACTTACCCAGGCGGGCAGGCACACAACGCCGTCTTGTTGCTCTATCATCTCAACGACGTGCCGGCCGGGATATCCGCCAACCACGACCATTGCTTTCGTCTCGCGCCCCATGGCCTTCACCGCCCGCGAAACGTTCGTGCCTTTACCCCCCGCGATGCACGTGCATTTCCGCGAACGCATGAACGTGCCTATCGTCAATTCGTCAATGAAGACCGTCTTGTCAACGCAAGGATTAGGGGTAACAGTGAGAATCAAGACGCCAACTTTCCGTTTAGACGATTACCACTTCTTGCGCACCGGCACCCCCGCCGCATCCAGATCCTGCTTAATCGCCGCGATAGTGTAATCGCCTGTGTGTACCATGCTCGCTATGATTGCGGCATCAGCGTGCGCTTGCACAAACACGTCGGTCAGATGCTGCGGTGTCCCGCCACCTCCCGACGCGACAACGGGAATTCCGACGTTGGTCGCAATCAACTTGGTCAGCGCAATCTCGAACCCTTCGCGTGTGCCGTCGGCATCCACCGAATTCACCACGATTTCACCTATACCCAAATCCTGCGCGCGCTTGGCCCATTCCAACGCATCCATGCCGGTACGCTCGCGAAACCCGCGCGTCGTAATCTCGTAGCCGCTTGGAAATGTAGAAGCGTCCTCCACCTTGACCGGGTCCATGCCGAGCACAATGCACTGCGATCCAAAAATGCGCGCGCCCTCGGCAATGATCTGCGGATTGCGCACCGCCAACGAATTCACGGACACCTTCTCCGCGCCCGCGAGCAACACCCGGTACATGTCATCAAGACTTTCGATGCCCCCGCCAACGGCGAATGGAATGTGTACCACCTTGCCGATTTCCTTAACCATGTCGATATCAATCGGCCGCCGCTCGGCAGACGCCGTAATGTCGTAAAACACCAGTTCGTCCGCGCCGCCATCGCTGTACGCCACGGCCATCTCGATCGGATCGCCAAGGTCAACGTTGTTCTGAAACTTGACGCCTTTGGTCACTTTGCGATTGCGCACGTCGAGACAAGGCACAACGCGTTTCGTCAGCATTGGCCGTTCCATTTCGTAAAGTTCTCAACGAACCGCATGCCAACACGGCCAGAGCGTTCCGGGTGAAACTGGGTCGCGAAAAGATTGCCTTTGCCCACCGCGGACGCAAACGTCGCATCGGCATACTGCGTCTCGCCCATGACGAGTTCGCCTGTCGCGGGAACTGGGTAATAGCTGTGAATGAAATAAAACTCGCTGTCGTCTTCGATGCCGTTGAACAAGGGATGCTTCCGCGCGAACCGCATCGTGTTCCAGCCCATCTGCGGAATTTTGCAAAAGGGCCCGGACGCCTCAAACCGTTTCACCGTACCCGGCAACAACCCCATGCACGCAACGCCGCCATTTTCATCCGACCAATCCATGATCACCTGCGTCCCAAGACAAATTCCCAGTGTTGGCGTGCCCTTGGCCACGACGTCCCGCAAAGGTTCGACCAATTCCAATTCCCGCAGATGCTCCATCGCCGATGCCGCCGCGCCGTCGCCGGGAAAAATGATGCGATCCGCGCCGCGAATCACCGCGGGCTCGCGCGTGATTTCACACCCAACACCCAAATGCTCCAGCGCAAGTTTCACACTGGTCAGGTTGCCCGCCTTGTAATCCACTATCGCAATCATCGGCGCCGCGCTTCTTCCTCTTCATATCGTTGCAATGCGCATCCCGCCGCGCCTACGACCCCCGAATCCCCGCCCAGTCC
>JAWXCN010000162.1:0-23421 GCA_034408725.1 Candidatus Hydrogenedentota bacterium | reverse complement strand
TCCCCCTTTGAAGGGGGATTTAGGGGGATGTGAATTTAGAACTGGTAGCAAAACGACAACCTTCTTCAAGTCCCTTTGGAAGACGGATTAAGAGGTGTTCCAACCACATAGACTCAATATTTGACCCAATCCTCCGCCGTTTGCTATCCTATCCCAATACGTTTGGTGGGGAGGATGCCGCGTGAATACGCTACAAGTTCCCCTTGTGTCGGTTGAAGACCACGGCCTAAAGATCGATACGACCGTCCCAGGCGATCAGCTTAGGCCTGAGGGCGTCGCGGAATTTCCGGTAGGACCGGTGACCGTCAAGGGCACACTCTCGCCGAGTGGACACGAGTATATTTTTTTCGGCGCAGTGACGGGAACAATTACCGCGCCCTGTGACCGGTGCCTGGAAGACACCGTTCAGGAATTTGAATCGGAAGTGACATGGACCTTCGTCGAAGGCGCGCCCGAATCCCGCGCAGACGCTGACGAGGAAGTTGATTCGGACGATGATTTCGGCGACGAAATCGAGGATGATACGGTCATCCCGTTTGACGGGCAGACCATAGATCTGCTTCCCACGGTGTGGGAGGAAGTAATGTTGGCTGTGCCTGCGAAGGTTTTGTGCGAGGAAGATTGCGCGGGCTTGTGCCCAAAGTGTGGAGCAAACCTGAACCGCACGAACTGCGGGTGCGTGGTAGCGCCCGAAGAAGACATGTTGTTGAATAAAGGATTGGCCGGCTTGAAGGAATTGCTTCCCAAGCTCAAGCCGGGTCCACTGGAGGATTAGCTGTGCCAGTACCAAAGAGACGTTCGGGCAAAGCCCACCGCAACCATCGCCGTTCGCATTTCGCGCTCACCAAGCGGATTTTCTCGGACTGCGCGAGCTGCGGCGAAAAAATCATGCCCCACCGCGTATGCCCGAAATGCGGCCACTACAAGGAACGCCTCGTCGTCCCTGCTGACAACGCGTAACGCGCCTCAATGCGGGCGGGGGTCCTTTGATGCGCATTGCCATTGACGCGATGGGGTCAGACAACGCCCCCATGCCTGAAGTGGAAGGCGCGCTCAAGTCCAGCGCCACGCCCGGCCTTGAGTTGATTCTTGTTGGACCCGAGGAGGCATTGAAAAAAGCCATCGGCAAACGCGCGCGTCCGAACGTATCCATTGTCAACGCGACCGAGGTCATCTCCATGACTGACACCCCGATGGTCGCCGTGCGCAAGAAAAAAGACGCTTCGATGCTCGTGGCCATGCGGCTGGTCAAACAGGGCCAGGCGGATGCCGTAGCCAGCGCTGGCAATACCGGCGCGGTCATGCTCGCCGCGCGCATCATTCTCATGCAGATCAAAGGCGTTTCCCGCATGCCCATCTGCCAGCTCATGCCCACCGCAACTGGCACCAGCCTTGTCCTCGATCTCGGTGCGAATATCGATTGCGATGCCCGCACGCTTTGTGATTTCGCGGAAATGGGCGTGGTCTATTCGCGCGATGTGCTTGGCAAAAAAGCTTCCCGCGTCGGACTGCTCAATATCGGCGAGGAGCAGGTCAAAGGCGGCGAGATCGCGAAGGTTGTGCATAAGATTCTCTCCGCTGCGCCACACATCAATTTTATTGGCAACATCGAGCCCAAGGCGATATACCGGGGCGACGCTGAAGTCATTGTGTGCGACGGGTTTGTTGGCAATATTTTTTTGAAAACCAGTGAAGCCGCGGGCTCGTTTGTGAAGAACATGCTTACGCGCGAATTCAAATCGAGCTATCTCACCATGCTCGGCGCAATGCTCAGTCGCCGCGTTTTTACGCGACTCAAACAAACTATCGATCCTAATGAATACGGCGGCGCGCCGCTCCTCGGCGCCAACGGCGTCGTGATCATAATGCACGGTTCCACCAACGCCAAAGGCGTCATGAACGGGATCAACGTCGCCCGCGCCGCCGTCAGCCACGACATTAACAAACATATCCGCGAAGGCATCGCCGAAATTCGGCGCACGGAAGAACAATTCGGGGATGTGGTTACTGAGACGAAAGTAAATACAGACCACACCGGGTAACGTGACCGATCCACATTGTTCACGCGGCACCACCCTGGGGGAAGTTTTGCAGCGCTTTAGTTAGAAGCTCTTATTCCATATAATGCACCTCTATGGTCAACTCGACATGGCCTGGAATCAGCCGAGGCAGCTCATCAAATGAAAGCGATAAAATACACTGCAAAAGTGGATTCGAAGGGAAATCTGGTACTTCCCCGGACGCGACTTAAAAAAGGCAGCGTCGTCGAAGTGATTGTTCTCATTTCGGACGAGACTTCAGAAGATCATGATCTTGTCGCAGCCTCAGCCGGCAACTTGGACTTTTGGGACAACGCGCTTGACGACAAAATCTGGAACGATATTTGAACAAGGCGATATCGTCCTGGTCCCCGTGCCATTTACTGATCTTAGTTCAGTAAAGCGTCGTCCTGTCGTTGTGTTGTCGGGCACGCCGTACAATCGTCGATCGCGAGACGTGATAGTTGCTGCCATTAAATCGAACCCAGCTACGTCCGGCGGCATTCCAATCGAGAACCAATCGCTTGCATCTGGAATTCTTCCCATCAAAAGCTACATCAGACCGGGGAACGTATATACATTGAGCAAAGGTATAATTATCAAGCACCGTGCTACCGTTCGGAAGCCGGTACTTGAGAAAGTGTTCTCCCGCGTTGGCCGGATACTCGATCAGGAATAAGAATAGTCAGCTTTCCGAAAGAATAAGGTAATCCATGAGAGAATTTTCAGAGAAGACCGTACTTATCACCGGCGGCACGCGCGGCATTGGCCGCGCCTGCGCGGTGATGTTCGCGCGCGAGGGCGCCAAGGTTGCGATCTGCGGCCGGAATAATGAAACGGCAACCGTTGCGGCGGAAGAGATTGCCGCCGAAGCCAACGGCGACGTGCGCGGGTTCGGCTGCGATATTTCTGATCCGAAGGCCGTGGACTCTATGGTGAAATCGGTGAACGAAGCCTTTGGTCCAGTCTACGTGCTCGTGAACAATGCGGGCATCACTCGCGACGGGCTCCTGATGCGCATGAAAAGCGAGGACTGGTCCGCGGTTGTCGACACCAATCTCACCGGCGCATTCAACGTCTGCCGCGCCGTCACGCGCGACATGCTCAGGCAGCGCGCGGGCCGCATCATCAACATTTCTTCGATCATTGGCATCCGCGGCCAGGGTGGGCAGACCAACTACGCCGCCGCGAAGGCCGGACTTATCGGATTTACGAAAGCCCTCGCGCAGGAACTCGCCTCGCGCGGTATCACCGTCAACGTCATCGCGCCAGGATACATAGACACCGACATGACGGCTTTTATCACCGATGCCATCCGCGACGAACTGTTGAAAAAAATTCCGCTCAACCGTGTCGGCACGGGCGACGACATCGCCGCCGCCACCCGCTTCCTCGCCTCCGGCGGCGCGTCGTACATCACCGGCGCCGTATTGCAGGTCGACGGCGGGTTGGGGATGTAGCCACCAGGGCAATCGCGCTTAATTGCGGAGCGACGTTGCCCAGGAAATGGAAAGCGGTAGCTACCCGCAGCCGCAGTCCAAGGCGCTCCGCGCGGATATTGGACGACTATTGGCCGCGCGAAGCGCTTTGGACTGCGGCGTGTCAGCGCCGCTTTCACTTCGGGGTAATCGATTACCTCAATAAATTCGCGGCATCAGGTACACGCGAACTGAAAGCAGGACAATCGCGCTTAATTGCGGAGCGACGTCCAAGGCGCGCCGCGCGGATATTGGACGTCGGGAATCATTGGCCTATACTGGCGGCTAGCGTGCAATAAACGATGCGAGGGCTGCTCAATGGAAACCGTCGTTTTTACCCTGAATCGGGAAAGCAAATCCGTCACGACTGATCCGGGCCGCACTTTGCTCGAAGTCTTGCGGGAGGATCTGGACTCTACCGGGGCCAAGTATGGCTGCGGCGAAGGCAGTTGCCGTTCGTGCGTGGTGCTCATGGATGGCCGGCCCGTTACCACCTGTCAAACGCCGATCGCAAAAGCTAACGGCAAAGAAATCATCACCATTGAAGGCATTGCCGAAGGCGAGAAACTTCATCCCGTGCAGGAAGCGTTTATCGCCGAAGGCGCTATGCAATGTGGCTATTGCGTGCCGGGAATGGTGCTCACCGCGGTGGCATTGCTGCAAGCGAATCCGAAGCCTACCGCCGCGCAGATCAATGAGTTCATGAACGGCAACATTTGTCGATGCTGCAATTACCCGAATATCGTCCGCGCGATCGAGCGCGCAGCGGGGCAGGGAGCGGCGAAATGAAATACGAATACCAGGACGTAGAGCCGGAACGCTACGAGTTCACCGAGCCGCCGCGATACCGGTTCAGTCTTTCCCGCCGCGCATTCGTGCAAAGCGTCGGTGCGGGCATACTGATTACCGGTTTTGTCGATCTTTCCGCATTCGGACAGCAACGCGGTGACGATGACAACGGCGCGCGCGCGATTGGCGGACGCTTTCATATCGATAAGAATGGGCGCGTTACGGCGTTCACCGGCAAGGTGGAAGTGGGGCAAGGGTCGCGCACCCAGCTTACACAAGCCGCGGCCGAAGAGTTGAACGTGCCGGTGTCGCAGATTGATCTCGTGATGGCGGATACCAGCCTTGTGCCCAATGATGGCGGCACCTATGGCAGCCAAACCACGCCGCGCACCGTCCCTCTCATGCGACAGGCGGCCGCCGCGGCGCGGGAATTGTTGATCGAGCTCGCGTGCTCCGGGTGGAACGCCCCAGTCGACGGCGCGTCGATGACGGACGGGACAATTACCCATTCCACCGGGAAAAAGATCACGCTTGCGGAACTTGCATCCAGCGGCGACGCGGTGACCAAGGCCTTTCGCGAGGGTTCGACCGAAGGCGCGGAATTGAGTGTGCCCGCGGATTGGACGGTGCTCGGCAAGACCGCCGCGCCGGTCAATGGCCGCAACGTGGTTACCGGGGCGCATCAGTACACGTCGGATATCAAGCGCCCCGGCATGCTTTACGGCAAAGTGCTGCGCGCGCCCGCGTATAACGCGGAACTGGTCGATGTCGATAGCAACGCTGCCGAGGCCATCGAAGGCGTTGTGGTCGTGCGCGACGGCTCGTTTGTGGCCTGCGCCGCGCCGACGAGCGCGCAGGCGCACAAGGGCATCACGGCCCTCGCTTCGTCCGCGAAATGGACTACGAAGCCGCATCCTTCGAGCGATGAGTTGCACGACTACCTCAAACAAAATGTGCGCGAAGGCACTGGCCGGCAGCGATCGCGCGAGCAGGTGTCTGGCGATGTTGACGCCGCGCTTGCCGCATCGAAAAACGTCGTGCGCGCGGAGTACCGCATTCCCTACATACAACACGCACCGATGGAACCGCGCGCGGCAGTTGCCGAATTCGAGGGCGATTCGCTCACCGTCTGGACCGGCACGCAACGCCCTTTCGACGTGCGCGGCGAAGTCGCAGAAGCGCTCGGCATACCGGAATCGAAGGTGCGACTGATTGTTCCCGATACCGGCGGCGGATTCGGAGGTAAGCACAGTGGCGACGCGGCGGTCGAAGGCGCGCGCATTGCGCAATCCGCGAAGCGACCAGTCGCCGTCCATTGGACCCGCGAAGAGGAATTCACGTGGGCATACTTCCGGCCCGCTGGCGTGGTCGAAATCGAGGCAGCGCTCGACGATGCCGGCAAGGTCGTCGCATGGGATTTTACCAACTACAACTCAGGCGGCTCAGGCATTGATTGTCCGTATGCCTTCACCAATGTGCGCACGCGGTTCCGCAACTGCGATTCGCCGTTGCGCCAAGGCTCGTATCGCGCGCTGGCATCGACTTTCAACAATTTTGCACGCGAGGCGTTCATCGATCAGCTTGCGGCGAAGGCGGGGGCGGACCCGGTCGCGTTTCGTTTGCAATATCTCGAAGAGCCGCGGTTGAAAGCCGTGCTCGAGGCCGCCGCGCAAAAGTTCGAGTTCGCTGCGAAGCGCAGTGCGCCCGCCGCAAACACCGGCTACGGCATCGCATGCGGCACGGAGAAAGGCTCGTTTGTCGCCACCGCCGCCGAAGTCGCTATCGATCCCGCTGAGAAGTCTTACACTATTACGCGCGTGTGCGTCGCATTCGAATGCGGCGCAATCCACAACCCGCAAAACCTCCAGGCGCAGGTGGAGGGCGGCGTGGTCATGGGTCTTGGCGCGGTGCTTCATGAGGAAATGAAGTTCAAAGACGGTAAAATCCTCAACCCGCGGTTTAAGGATTACGAAGTGCCCCGTTTCGTGGATGTGCCGCCGATAGAGACCGTGGTGGTGAACCGGCCGGATCTGCCGTCCGTTGGCGCTGGAGAAACGCCGATTATCGGAATAGCGCCTGCGGTTGCGAATGCGCTGGCGCAGGCGACGGGCAAGTCATTAGTTGAATTACCAGCACGGTTGCCAGTAATCCGATAACAGACATTGCATAAGTGCTTTTTTGTCAATGCTTTGCGGATACTAAACCAAAAACTAATTCATGCAAAAATAGTTTTATTGACAAAGTTGCTGCTGGATCATATACTAATTAAGCACGAATTAGTTTTAACTTGGTATATCTGCAAGTAAATGCACTTCAGGGGCTTGCGTGAATGCGTATCCCGAAAACACCTCCAGAATTCTCACACCTCATCCAGGATCTGATTGAAAATCCTGAAGTTTTCCAAAAAGGAATCTCAAGCGCCGCCTACACCCCTCTCGCAAACGGTAAGTACCTGCATTGGGATGAACTTATCCGACAACCAAGCTTCGAAGGTCTCACCCATGAACAATGGTGGACGTTCATGAAATCAAGCCGAAAAGCACTTTTCCGTCCGCTGCCACTTCTTGACAAAAAGGAAAAACCGTTCCAATACATCGCTGAAATCCCATTTATTACCGAACAGCTGCACCGAACGGACTTGGGCGCGGGAGGACGAATCGAGATGCCACAGCAAATCTTGAATCCGAATACGCGAGATCGCTATTACGTAAACAGCCTAATCGAAGAAGCCGTTACATCCAGTCAGTTGGAGGGAGCAACCACCACGCGCAAAGTCGCGGCGGACATGATTCGGAGCGGAAGGGGACCTCGCGATAAGAGTGAGCGTATGATATACAACAATTACTTGACAATGAGGCACATTGCGGAAATAAAACAGAGAAATTTAAGCATGGAAATGGTGCTTGAAATTCATAGTTTTGTTACCGATAGAACTCTTGATGATCCAGGAGAAGGTGGCCGACTTAGAGGTCCGCACGAAGCCGTCAACGTGACCAATAATGACCGGGATGAAGTTGTCCATGTGCCGCCACCGGCGGATCAACTCGAAGCGCGCATGAAGGCCATGTGCGATTTTGCAAACGGAAAAACGCCCAGCCAATTTCTGCACCCCGTGTTACGCTCGATAATCCTGCATTTTTGGCTGGCATATGATCATCCTTTTGTAGATGGAAACGGAAGAACGGCGAGAGCGCTGTTTTATTGGTCAATGTTGCATCATGGGTATTGGTTGTTCGAATTCGTATCCATTTCAAGAATACTTCGGAATGCGCCCGCAAAGTACGGACGAGCATTTCTTTACACGGAAACTGACGATAATGATCTCACATACTTCCTAATATTCAATTTAAAGGTCATCCTTAGGGCGATTGTCGAACTCCACGAATACATAGAGATTAAGACGCGGCAAACTCAACTGCTCGAACGGCAGCTTCGAGGAATGTCAAGTCTTAATCACCGGCAGCAGGCACTAATATCGCACGCTTTGCGCCATCCGGGTCACCGCTATACGATCGAATCACATCGAATGAGTCACAACATCGTGTATGAAACGGGCCGGACTGACTTAATGACTCTTGTTTCGCGCGGGCTATTAAAAGTTAACAAAGTCAATCGCACGCAGTTCTTCATTCCTGTGCCTGAACTTGAATCGAAATTGCGCCAATTGGAAAATTTCTAATCCGTTGGCTGGCTCACGAGTTCGCGTTTTATTTGTTTAGGTGCGTCTACCCAGGCGGCGTCTCCATAGAGGCCGGCTTTGGTGATGTCGATGGGTTTGAAGCCGAGTTTCGTGATCGCGGGGGATTCGGGTTTCAGGCGGAAGTCGCGGGCTTCGGCGTTTTCGAAGAGCGGGTCTTCGACGATCGTATGCACATCGTTCCCGGCGGCTTGCCAATCCGCGAAACTTTTGTCGAGGAAAGTGAACCCGGTGTTTTTCGTGTCCCACCAGCAATTGTAGTCCAACCGGAAATTTCCGTTTTTCCACGTGCTGCCAAGCGGCTTCGCATTGTCGAAGACCACGATGTTGCGTTCGAAGATAAATGAGACGTGTTCTTCTTCGCGCGAACGGATCACATTGCCTTCGATGGCGAACGCAAAAATATTGTTGCGAACGCGGTTTTCCTTACCGTAATGCTGGTGGAACCCGCCGGTTTTCGTGTTGTACACAACGTTGTTCTCAATGAGCAGGTCCGAACTGCCTTCATCGGGGTAAATGCCCCAGCCGCCGTAGTAATACGAATACACATCGTGAATATGGTTGTACCGCAGCGTCGTGCCCGGCGCGATGCCGAGCGTGTAGATACCGCCCATGTCGCTCAGCACGTATTTGCCAATGTCGTGGATATGGTTGTATTCGACGATGTTATGGTTCGCGCTGCTCGGCTGATACCCCCACGACCAGCCTACCGACACGCCGGTGTAATAAATATCGCTGATTTCGTTGTGCGCGACGCGATTGTATGAACTGCGCTGAATGATCACGCCGACGGCCGCGGGATACTTTTTGCCGCCGTCGTGAATCCAGTTGTTTTCGACGGTGTTGCGCAACGTGGCTTCGCCATCTGATTTTGGATCGGCGCCGATGCCGATGCGCACACCGCCCGCGCCCATGTCGTGGATGTGTGTTTTGCGCACGAGGTTGTCAGAGCAGCCTTCACGCAACCATAGGCCATAAGTGGCAATGTGCGCGATCTCGCAATCATCGATGATGCAGTTCCGCGCGCCATTGCCGTCGATCGCGCCCGCGACGGAATGCGCGGCCTGCTGATTGGGCAGCCCCTCGATGGGCAACACATGGTTGGTGTGGTGCAGCCCAAGTCCGCGAAACGTGAGGTAATCGATGAACTTGCCTTCTGCGGGTTTGCCGTCAAACACGATAATGTTGTTCGCCTTCGGCGCAATGACTTCGGTCTTCGCCGGGTCTTCGCCTTCTTTTGGCCAATAGTAAAGCAGGCCCTTCTTACGGTCGAGATACCATTCGCCCGGCGCGTCCAACCCTTCGCGGATACTTTCCACGTAATATCGCTGGCGCGGCCCCCAGTTCTCGAACGGCCACGCGCCGCTACCGCCGGTAAACGTCACGATCTGGTTTGCGTCGTCGATGGCTTTGATGTGATGGTGCGACGTGTCCCACGAGTGCATGACGACCACCATCGCGTCTTCGAGGTTTTCCCAATGCTGGATATCGCCGGGCGTGAATTTGAATGCGGTCTTCGATGGAACGTCTTCGCCTTTTTCGTTTTTCTCGGCGGGCGCCTTGCCCGCCGTGCGCAGGTAGCCTTCGTTAGGCGTGCGCGCGCGCCAGCGGTATTCGCCGTTCACCCACAGCGCAGTAAAATTCCAGGCGCCGGATGCAACCTCTGGCAATTCGGCCACCCAGAGGTTGCCTTCCTGTTTCCAGTTCGTAATCGCTGCACCGCCGCTAATGACGGGTTTCTCGTAGCTGAAGTTGGTATAGGTGATGCGGCCCAATTCCGTGCCGGAATCTTCGGATGTAAAGGTTAGTGGCTCGGCGATTCGGTATATGCCTGCGCGAATCTGCACGTCGATCGGCGCGGACACGGTCGCTTTCAGTCTGCGTATCGCGTCGCGCGCGCCGGTGATCGTTGCGAACGGGCCGTCTGTTCCGTCGGCATTTGGTGCGGACAATGCCCCGGTCCACGCGTCATTGCCGTTCGGCGCGACGTAGAGCGTCAGAGAGCTTGTCGCCTGCGCGAACGCAGCGCAACCAAAAAGACACAGCGAGAGAACAGTAAAAATGCGCATGGCAGGCTCCCGAAGATTTTGTTTACACACAACCGGCGCATCATACGACACGGTGCGTCGGGAGTCTATGCTGGCTTCGTAAAAATCTTCCGGGCTTGCGCGATGCCAATTTCCTTGTGAGCTCGCATATCCATCAAGGACCCTTGTTTTTAATCGGCCGTCCATCTTCCCGATGTCCACCGTACGGACTGCAACATCGCGGGCCATTTGTATAAGGCCATTCGCCGCTCGGCAACCGCGAAAAGCGGTCAGCGAGGTGGCGGTGGATTTTGGAGACCTGCGGTCAGCGAGGTGGCGCGGTCGTGAGACCGGCCACAACGCAACGCGGAGACCGGCCCCAACACGGAGGGTAGACCGGCCAGAACAGCGCGCTTTTGCAGCACAGGTTCGAGGCACGTCCGTGTCAGTCCTTGTCAGTCCGTGCTGATCCGTGCCTATTCATGCTATCGCATCCGTTCCCGCGTGGGTGTTAGACTTGGCGCGACATTTTTTGGGGAGGATATTCCATGCAAGATGATACCCGCCGCGCGTTTCTTCAATGGTCTACTTCGTCGGTACTTGTGGGCGGATTGGCGGGGATGATGGGGTGCGGCCCGGGTGCGGCGGTGAATGCACCGGGTAACGCGATGCCCGCTGGAGTTACAGTCGCTGCGCCGGGCGGCAAACGGTATAAGGCGGCGTTCTCGAATGCGGGACTGAAGGCTACGTGGTGCGCGCACGGCATGGACACCGTCAAATGGTGGGCCGACCGGTTGGGTATCGACGTCACGATCTATGATTCCCAACTGAATATCGACAAGCAGCGGCAGGACATCGAGGACATGGCGACGAAAGAATGGGACTTCGTCGCGATGCAGGCGTACGCAATCCAGACGTTGGAAGCACCGGTGCGCCGGCTGATCGATAAAGGTATTCCGGTCATCGATTTTGATACGCGGATCGTGCCAGAGGGTACGGACATTGGCCTGTGGACGTTCATGGCGCCGGACCACGAGAAGCTTGCCGAGCAGGCGACCGGAATGGTTGTCCAGGCGATGGGCGGCAAGGGGAAAATCGTCCACACGCAAGGCGCGCTGGCGCATTCGGGCGCGCAACTCCGCGCAAAAGGTTTCCGGAACGTGATTGCGAAATATCCTGAAATAGAAGTGATCGATGAACAGCCGGGCGATTGGGACATCAACAAGGTCGGCCAGATTTGGGACGATCTGCTGGTGAAGTACGATCAAATCGACGGCGCATTTTGTCATAACGACGACATGGCGATGGCCGCGGTGCAGGCGATTAAGCGGTCGGGAAAAGACCGCAAAGTGATCTTCGGCAGCATCGACGCGCAGGAACGCGGCATCTCCGGCGTGATGAGCGGCGATCTGATTTGTTCGGCGATGAACGCCGCCGGACGGATACATTTGACCGCGTTGATGGTTGGGTACTTCGCATGTGCGATGGGGCAGAAGAAGGACCAGGTGCCGCCGTTTATCGCCATCGATAACCCGGTGGTCACGAAAGAGAATGCGGCGAGTTTCAAATACCTGATGGAAAACCGGATGATTTGAACCACGGAGACACGGAGATCACGGAGAAAGAATCAAAAGGAATCACCACGGAGACACGAAGATCACGAAGAAAATCGGATGATTCAGAAAATATTACCACGGGGACACGGGGATTTATTTTTGGGATTTTTGCACACGAAGACACGAAGGCACAAAGTAAACGAAAAATTTAACTCAAAAGAACATCAACGGCGAGTTTACGGCAGTTATAATTTCTCTTTCATAACTTTCATGGTATTTGTATTCCCTTCGTGTTCTTCGTGCCTTCGTGGTGAATAAATGTATTGAACCCTCCGCGTTCTCCGTGGTTAAAAAATGTATCGTTATTATGAATACCTACGGAATAGATAAAACCCTCGATATTGTCTGCGTTGGCGCGGGTCCTGCCGCTTTGGGGGTATTGCACGCCGCCAAGGAATCAGGGCTGGACGCGGTTGCGATTGACAAGGGGCCGGTGTGTAGCGCGTTGTGTTCGCATCCGACCTATATGCGGTGGTTTTCGACATTCGACAAACTTGAACTGGCGGGGTTTCCGCTAGTCATTACCGAGAAGAACCCGACGCGGCAGGAGTATCTGAAATATTGCCGGACGTTTGTGCGGTACTTCGATTTGAAGATCGCCACGTATCACGAAGTAACCTCATTGCGGCGCGCGCGGGACGTGTTCGAGGTGGCCGCGAAAGACCTGTTTGGCCGCGAACGCACGTGGCGATCGCGGTACGTTGTTGTGGCGACGGGTTTTTACGATAGTCCGCGTCCCATGAACGTCCCCGGAGAAAATTTGCCGAAGGTGTCGCACCGGTACACCGAAGCGCATTGGTACGCCGATCACGACGTGCTGATAGTTGGCGGAGGCAGCAGTGCTGCGGAGATTGCGCTTGAGCTGTGGCGCAATGGAACGCGCGTGACCATCGCCATGCGCGGCGACCGGTTCGAGACGAAATACTGGATCGAGCCCGATATTGAAAACCGGATTGCGGAAGGTTCGATCACGTGTTATCGAAACGCCGAGGTTGCGGAGATTCGGCCCGACGATGTTGTGCTGCGAGATCAATACGGCAAAGACATTGTCGTGCCGAACGATTTTGTGCTGGCGATGACCGGCTATGAACCGGATACTTCACTGGTGGATTCACTGGGCGCAACCATTGACCAAACCTGCGGCAAGCCCGTGCTCAGCGAACATTTCGAAACCAACGTGCCGGGCATGTACGTTGCAGGCACGCTGTGCGCGGGACAGGAATCGAATATTGTGTTCATCGAAAACAGCCGAGATCACGGTCCGGCGATTGTGCGTCATATAATTTCGCACGGGGCGTAGGGCAAGTGAAGAAACTCCGATTGCGCGGATGACTCAGATGAGGTGGTGGACTTTGTGGACGCAGTGGACGAGAAATTGAAGAAGCAAGCCACAGAGAACATAGAGAAGGCGCCCGCGGCGCGGAAAAAACTGGGCGAAGGGAAGGGGAACTACAGTGATGGTTGATTTCAGTTTGAAAGACAGAGTGGCGATAGTGACGGGTGGCAGCCGTGGGATCGGCGAGGCGATTGCGAAGGGCTTTGCCGAACAGGGCGCGACGGTAATTGTGTGTTCGCGAAAACAGGATGGTGTTGACGCCGTGGCGCAAGACATCATCAAGTCCGGCGGCACGGCCGTGGGCATCGCGTGCCACACTGGACAGACCTCGGCCATCGAGTCGTTGTACGCGCGGGTGAAAGCAGAGTTTGGCCGCGTCGATATTTTGGTGAACAATGCCGCGGCCAATCCGTACTTCGGCCCTTCGATAGACATTCCCGAAAGCGCGTTCGACAAGACCTTTGAAGTGAACGTCAAGGGGTACTTCCTCATGGCGCAACACGCCGCGCGCATGATGGTCGAACAAGGCAAAGGATCGATCATCAATGTCGCATCCATCGCAGGAATCTCGCCGCCGCCGATGCAGGGTATTTACGGCGTCACCAAAGCGGCAGTGCTGGCCATGACGAAGATGTTTGCAAAAGAGTTGTCCGGCGCAGGCGTGCGCTGCAACGCGATTGCGCCGGGGCTTGTCGAAACGAAGTTTGCGCAAGTGCTGATCGACTCACCCGAAATGCTTGAACACTTCACCTCGCGCACGCCAATGGGCCGTCACGCCCAACCGAACGAGATGGTTGGCGCCGCGGTGTTTCTTGCGTCGGACGCGTCGAGCTACACGTCCGGCGCAGTTATTACTTGTGACGGCGGATATACGGCGTAGGAATTTTGGATTTTAGATTTTGGATTGAGGAGAACGGCGCTGGCGTGATGCATAAGTTGAGCGCGTTTCCGTTCGTGTCTTCTCGTGCTCTTGCTCGTCTTCGTAATCGATTATCGTTGGATCAATCACTAGAAACTACGAGTACGATGACGAGCACGAGAACGCGCACAAAGACGCGCACGAGCACGAAAATAGGCGCTTGTGCGGGGATAAAGTCGCTCCCGTTTGCGTTGGTACACGCACATTGTTATCATTGTTTTCCGTGTACCTGCCGCGGCCCGTATTGATTCCCGCTCATAACCTGGGGGTGGAGTTGCGTGCCGGGCACGCGCAGGAAGAGGCAGATCATGGCGCAAGAGCGGTCAGAGGCTATCGTGATGCGCGGCGTCGATTTCAGCGAGTCAAGCCGAATCGTAACGTTTCTGACACCGTCGCGCGGCAAAGTAGCCTGCATCGCGAGCGGAATTGGCCGGCCGAAGAGCCCGTTTGCCGGCGTACTGGACACGTTCAACCGGCTGGAGATGGTGTACTACTGGAAAGATGGCCGCGGTGTTCAGCGGCTGGCTGAAGCTACGGTGCTGGACGATTTCCGGCCGATCAAGTCTGATCTGGAGAAAAGCGTCTATGCAACGCTCCCGCTGGAGTTTGTGTACAAGGTTGCGCAGGAAAATGAGCCCTCGCAGAAACTCTTTCGAACGCTGGTAGAAGGCCTGAAAGACTTCGAGCAGTGGGACGGACCGCCCCGCACCCACGCAAGTTGGCAAATGTTGCGCCTGCTCGGCGTGGCGGGGTTTGAGCCGGACTTGCAGAACGCCGACACGTTGGATGAACGCGACCGCGCGCGGACGTCCCCAGCGGACATAGGCGCGTTGCGGAGATTGGCAGGAGCCGGACCGGGCAACGTGCCGCGGGAGGACATGCCCGGCGCGTTTGACACATTGCGACGATACACATTGCGTCATATAGAGTCCGAGTTTCGCAGTCTTCGCGTCATAGACCAGATGTTTGGAAACCGCAACAGGAACGAGTAAACACGAGTTACCATGGCAGCACCGCTCAATAGAATTCGTAATTTTTGCATCATTGCGCACGTGGACCACGGAAAGTCCACGCTTGCGGACCGTTTCCTCGAAGTCACGAAGGCCGTCGAAGAACGCAAGATGAAAGAGCAAACGCTCGACACGATGGATATCGAGCGGGAACGCGGGATCACGATCAAATCCGTCGCGGTGCGGCTGAACTACACCGCCCAAAATGGCGATGCATACGTTCTGAACCTCATCGACACGCCGGGTCACGTAGATTTTTCGTATGAAGTTTCGCGCAGCCTCGCGGCGTGCGAAGGCGCCTTATTGCTCGTCGATGCGGCGCAGGGCGTCGAAGCGCAGACACTCGCGAACGCGTACAAGGCCATCGAGCAAAACCTCGAAATCATTCCTGTCATCAACAAGATCGATTTGCCGAGCGCCGACATCGAGTCCTGCCGCCGCCAGATTGAAGACGTGGTGGGACTGGATGCGAGCGACGCGATTCTCGCGAGCGGCAAGGAAGGCACCGGCGCGCTCGAAGCGCTCGAAGCCGTTATTAAACGCATTCCCGCGCCGAGCGGTGATCGTGACGCGCCATTGCGCGCGCTGATTTTTGACGCGCGTTACGACGCGTACCGCGGCGTGGTGATTTACATTCGCGTGATGGATGGCCGCATTGTGCCCGGCCAAAAAGTGATGATGATGTTCAGCGGCCTGAAGTACGAGGTCGTCGAGCTGGGGGTGTCCACGCCGGAAATTCTCCCCACCGCGAGTCTCGAAGCCGGGGAAACCGGTTATCTCATTTGCAACATCAAGACGCTGCAAAGCACAAAAATCGGCGATACCGTCACCGACACGTTCAATCCGGCGAAGGAACCGCTACCGGGCTACAAAGAGCCGCAGTCGGTGGTATTTTGCGGAATGTATCCGGCCGTTGCGAACGATTTTGAAGAGTTGCGCAGCGCGCTCGAAAAACTGCAGCTCAATGATGCCTCGTTCAAATACAACGCCGACACGTCCGATGCCTTGGGGTTTGGTTTCCGGCTTGGGTTTCTGGGCCTGCTGCACATGGAGATCATTCAGGAACGGCTTGAACGCGAATTTAACCTCACGCTGGTGACAACCGTGCCAAACGTGGCCTATCGCGTGACGAGAAACGACGGCACGGTCATGGTTATCGAAAACGCGTCGAAGATGCCCGTGCCCAACGACATTCAAACGATCGAGGAACCGTATATCGAAGCGGAAATTATCAGTCCGACGGAATATCTCAGCGCGGTAATTGAACTGTGCAAGAAGAAACGCGGCATTCACGTGAAGGTAGACTACCTCGACGCGAAACGGTGCCTGGCGATCTACCAGATGCCGTTATCGGAAATCGTGCTCGATTTTTATGACAAGTTGAAGTCCTATACCCGGGGCTACGGTTCGCTCGAATACGAGATCATTGGTTTCCGGCCGGGCGATCTCGTTAAACTCGATATTCTGCTTAACGGCGAGCCAGTCGATGCGTTGTCCTCGATTGTGCATAAGGATCGCGCCGAGTGGATGGGCCGGCAGCTTGCGTCGAAATTGCGCAAACTCATTCCAAGACAGCAATACGAAGTCGCTATCCAGGCGGCCATCGGCAGCCGCATCCTCGTGCGCGAAACAGTATCGGCGCTCCGCAAGAACGTCACCGCGAAGTGCTATGGTGGCGACATCACGCGCAAACGCAAACTGCTCGAAAAACAAAAAGAGGGCAAGAAACGCATGAAGCAGGTCGGCTCGGTCGAGGTGCCGCAGGAAGCATTCATGGCCCTTTTGAAGGTGGGCGACGAGGATGTGCGGTAGTGGGCAGTAAACGCGACAACGGACCTTCGGGCACTGCCGCGGTTTTTGGCCAGTTTGCATCGGCGATTCAGGTGATCACCGGGCCGTGGACCAGGGAAAACGGTGGAAGTTGGTTGCGCCTGATCGTGGTGGTCTTGACTGTCTGGTGGTTTTTCATTCAGCCATTCCGCATTCCCACGGATTCGATGGTGCCCACGCTCAATGGCGATCCTGGTTTTTTTGTTGGTGACAGAGTGTTTGTCAACAAGCTCGCATTCGGGCCGCGGATACCTTTTACGACGAAGCGCATCATGTCCTGGGGCCATCCGGAGCGTTTTGACGTCGCGGTCTTTCGCACGGTCGAACCCGAACCACCCGCGAACTCGCCGTGGGGCCGCGCAATGAATTTTCTGCTGCCTAAAGTCTTAATTAAACGCGTAATTGGCTTGCCTGGGGAGCGGGTCCACATTGAGAATGGCAAGGTCTATATCAATGGCGAACCACTCGAATTGCCACCGGACATGCCGCCTGTGGAATACACGTCTCCCGCGCTTCCGTCATGGGTCGCAGTCGAGCAAAGCATTCGCGCGGATAATCCCCCGGATCTCGAGCATGTTATTGAAAATACCAAGAAGCGATATGCACTCGAATTCAATCAGTTTTCTCAAATGAAGTATGGATGCCTGCCAACCGATGAATATGCGTTGGTTCCAGAAGGGCATTACCTCATGCTAGGCGACAACAGTGCTAACAGTCTCGATGGCCGGTACTGGGGCTGGGCCCCCGAAGATTACATGTTGGGCCGCGCGTTCTGTGTATGGTGGCCGATCAAGAATCGAAAAGACCTGAGTGGATTCACCGACACCTGGTGGGGCCTCGCGTTGTTGTGGGGCATACCAGGGCTGTTGCTTGGATACGAATTCATCTTACGCCCATTCCTTGCGGTTTCTTTGCGCGTCCGATCGCAGGGGCTCTCCGGAAAACTCCGGCGCGGCGACCGCGTGTTGATCAACCGGCTCGCATTTGGATTGAGGCGTCCATTTTCAGATAAGCGGTTGAGCAAGGGCCGGGAACCCGAGCGAGGGGAGTTGGTGGCGTATTTTGTGCCCATTGCGGATGGCATCGACTATGCGGGCGAGGCGTTGATGGGTGTTATACATGGCTTGCCTTCCGACACCATCGCCGTCGAAGGCGGTTTACTTGTTGTCAACGGCGCATCGACCGGCATACGCGCGGATTCCGAGGGTAAACCAGGGCGGATCAAACGTAATTCGAATGTGCCGCAAGGGCGTTATTTAATTTTGAGCGGCGCGGATGACGATGCACCCGACAGCCGGGCCTTCGGAGTTGTGCCGCACGAACTGCTCATTGGCCCCGCATCCTTTGTCTGGTGGCCGCCGCAACGGGCGAAGCGCGCGCTGTAGATTAGAAACCGTCGAACGGGCGCCCGTACCGGCCGAGTGTGCGCGCGCTGTCGATGCTGAACGGAAACCTGTCCGAGGGATATTTCACGAACTCGGCGTGTCCGTCGAGGTACATCACATTTCCGCCGCCGGGCGTATGCGAGAAATCGATCACTTTGGTTGTCGCATGGTCCCACATGAGTGGCACGCTGCTCGAAGCCATGGACGAACGCGTTGGATCGTTTATATCCGTAATCATATAACGCTCGATGCCGTCCTTCAGCCGGCGAAAGGTATCGCCCTGATCCGCCTGTGTCCCGGCAAACGACGGTGAAACCTCAAAATCCTCGTCGCTTGCCGCGCCGCCGGTGTCGGCATTTTCCTGCGCCAGTTCACCCCACGGCGTATTCGCAAACTCCGGCTCTTCGTGGCGCCCGTTGATTCCGGTGCCTACCGTCCCAAGCAGTGGGCCCAAAATGTTCACGTCATCGACAATTAGCCATCCGGTGTAGTGGTAGGGTTCCTGGGCAATTTCCTCCGGTTGAACGATGCCGTCATTGTTGCCCTTCTCCGCGTCATATCGGGCGATCGGGTCAGGCGTGGCCGACCAGCTTGGACACCACACTACGTTGACATCATCAATATATTCGGGGAACATTGCGCGCCCGTTGAACATCATTTCGCGGCTTAGTTCACCGGTAACCGTGTGTATCTGGCGGGGAGGAAACCTGTCTTTGTGTTCGCCGGAATACATTATCAGGGAGAGGCCCATCTGTTTGAGATTGTTTTGGCACGATGCGCGCCGTGCTGCTTCCCGCGCTCGCGCCAATGCCGGGAGCAAAACCGCCGCCAGAATTCCGATGATCGCGACGACCACCAGTAATTCGATCAGCGTAAAACCGCTTCGCAATCGCACGGCGCAACCCCTTGGTGGTTTCCGCCCGCCTACCGCTGCGTATACACAACGTTGCCGTTGGCATCGTTGAACCATACGGCCGGTCCAAGCTGATCAACGCTGACAAACGCGCGCCCGTTTCCATTTCCATCGCGGAGGTTTATGAGCGGATTGTCCTCGTTCACCTGAATATAGAGCCGCCCCTTCTGATTGCTGTCGCGCATGCTCAGCAACGATTCATTGCCGCTGACCTGAAGGAACACCCGTGGGTTGCCGGCGTCATCGCGCAAATTCACCATCGCGGTGCCGTCCGCCATGACGCCTTGCATTACGCGCGGTTTTCCCGCTTTGTCGGCCAACTGCAACCACACCGCGCCATCCTGATCGGTGGTCATGCGCCCGCGCACCGTGCCGGACTCATCCACCAACCTGAACTCCGACGCCTCGACTACCGGCGCTGCCGCGTGCGCGACACGCGATTGGGCCAGCCAGGTGACAGATACGCTGCAAACCACGCTCAGCGCCAGCGTTGTCACGGTCCACGAAATTGGATGTAAACGTCGCATGATTGAAATCCCCATATTCATTGGCGCTTCCTACGGCGCTACGGTCAACGCGATGTCAATAAGTTGCAGCAGCTCGGCCACGACATCGCGCCTGGTATCGTCCATCGCATACGCTGCCGAGACTTTCTGGCGCGCGACACCGGGGTTGCCGGTGGCCTTGCCGCGCGAGATGAGTGTGCGGCAGGACTCCGGCATGGGTCCCCAGTTTCCGCATTCGACAAATTTATCGCTGAAAAAAATGAACTTCGGGATTGCCTCGCCACCGTTGGTGAGAAAGCGGATAAAGACATCCGGCCATTGTGCCCTCGAGATATACCGTGTTTTCAATTGCGGTGCGGCATCCGCGAGCGCTTCGAGCACGGGAACATGCCGCACCACGTCGCCGCACCAGTCCTCCGCGATAGCGATCACGTGTACAGGCCGCGCCAGCGCGCCCAAGAGGCCCATGACATGCGCGTCAAGCTGTTGCGTGCGGCGCAGTTCTTCCATTGCGGCGGCGTGTTCCCTGTTCTCCGCCACGCCGACCCATTTTTGATACGGTGCTCCCGAGTCGAAGACGCATTTCCAATCAATGATGGGTAGAATAGGTGGTTGTGGCATGGTCTGAAACCTTCCGCGCGTGGCGTTGCATAAGAGATGATCGCTATTGTAACGCTGTGTGAAATGAAATGAAACGTACCGGAGAGTGAACGTGAAACTACATCCGCGCCGGGCGCGTCGCGCGACACATTTTGCAAGCGTGATCGGAATGTTTGCAGTTGTAACTTTTCTCGCTCAGGCCGCGCCAAAGGTGCGTGTCGAGCCTGATACCCTCGATTTCGGCACGGTGAGAAGCGGCGCGCCCGTCACGCGCGCAGTCATCCTGTTCAACGACGGCGACGCGACACTCGAAGTATTCAAGGTGCAGGCTTCGTGCGGATGCAGCAAAGTCGAGTTACCCGGCGGCAAGCAGGTTAGCATCGCGCCGGCAGGTAAACTCGAGCTGCCCGTGCAATTCGATCCGGGCAATCGCATTGGACAACAGAATGCGGTCATTGCTATAACCACAAACGATCCTGAACGGTCCGCCGTTACCATCGGGGTAAGCGCTCTGATCCAGGCCATCGCGATTGTCCGTCCGCAAAACGGCCTGATATGGCAGCAAAGCTCGCGCGGCGCCGACATCCGGCGCACGGTCGTCATAGTTCCTGGCGATCCCGAAAAGGACATCGAGATCGTGGAAGTGAAGACTGACAGGTCCGAGCTGGCGGTCACCGCGAACAACGTTGTTCGCAACAAGCAAAAAATGATCGACCTGAAATTTTCGCTCGCCGATATAACACCGCTCGGCGATTTCAGCGCAACGGTGACTGCCCGGGTCCGTGTCGGCAGTGAAGAGACGACTCTGTCGATTCCCGTGCGCGGCGCAGTCGTCGGCGACGTTGTGGTGACGCCCCTTGAGATCAATATGACGCGGGCAAGCATTGCGCGCGGCGAACGCATCGGAGGCGTGCTTGTGCGGGGTAGCGCGGATTCCGCGGCGCCGGCAATTCGCGCCGTGCTTGCGGATGGCGCGGTCCGCGCCGATATCCAGAAGAGCGCCGGCGAACAGCCGCAGATTCTTGTGTACGCCGCGGACGACGCAGCTGCTGGTCCGCACAGTGCATCGCTGTATATCGCGACGTCGAGCGTGGACCAGCCAGTCGTGCGTGTGCCGGTGTATTTTCACGTTGCGCAGGACGTCGATGTCACGCCGGCCGCCGTCGTTCTCGATGCGGCAAACGATACGCAACGTGTTCAACTGCGCTCCATGAACGGCGCCGCACTCACGATTGTCAATGCACGAAGCGAAAGTGACGCGATTCAAGTCTCAGTGGTTTCCGCGGAATCATCGGACACAACCGGGACATCCGTAATCGAGGTTCGCCGCGCAACGCCAGTGTCCGTCACCGGGATGGATACTCGTGTCGTCGTTGAGACCTCAATTCCCGGCGCGGCGCCGATTGCGATTCCCGTTGCGATTCGACCGTAGCGGTTGATATTCCGAGCCATTCGGATTCACCGGCAAATCTGAAGTGGAATCGGGCGCACCGTAATTGACGAAGGTGTAAAAACTCCGGCTACCTGTGAGGGAGCCGGAGTTTTCATTCCATGCGCGAAGATTCGTTGTTGGGTTACGGCACTCGCTCCGGGACTCACCGCCCTCGGCGATGGCGGCGCTACGTACACTCCCACCGCAGAAGTTTTGTGCTATCGGCGTTCAAGCGTGTGATCGCTCGGGTAGTTTGTTGGGCATAAACAGCCAAAGCGGTGTCTACGCTACCCGCTTCGCCACCGCAGTCCAAATGGCGCAATAACCCCGTTGTTATTCAAACAGCGCGTTCAGCCCGGCATGAGCCGTGGTCGCCGGGAAGCGATCACCCAGTTTTATGTACTCGACATGGCCATCCATGAACAACGTCGAGCAACCCCCCGGCACGTGGTTAAAGCCAACACCGCCGTTCACTTTGGTGCTTAGCTTGTCCCACATGATGGGAAGCGTTGTTTGCGCGCCACTCGTGCGCGTGGGATCGTTGATGTCCGTAATCATGAAGCGCTCGATGCCCTCGCGCAGACGATGAATCGTATCGCCGCCGCCGTTGCCATAGCCCAGACCGGCCATTCCGACGTCTTCCAGGTTGATGTCGTCTTCCAATATTGCGTCATCGCTTTGGTCGTCGTTAAACAGCACGCCTCCGTAAATGAGGGCCGCCCCCACCAATTGCGCGGGGCCGGGAAATGGGGAAGTCAGTTCGGGAAAGATGGTGTCGCAGCGATCGAACAGATAGCCGAGATAATTGTAGCTTTGATCGCCATAGGTGACATAGCCGAGGTGTTCGCACAACCCGCTGCCGTCGTCCTTTATCTGCAACACTGGATTGTCCACTGGCGCGTCCAGCGAATCGGAAGGACAGACCAGCACATTCAGGTCGGTGAGATACTCCGGGAAAATCGCAGGCATGATGGGAGCGAACGCCGGTTGCGACTGGAGCGAAGCGGGATCACATCCCGTTGCGTTCGCTGCCGGTCCGAATTCCTGGTCGCCATGCGTCCGCGGCAGTTTTCCGCCCTTGCTTTCCCCCGAATACATTTTGAAGACGAGACCCATCTGTTTCAGGTTGTTCTGGCACGACGCGCGCCGGGCAGCTTCGCGGGCGCGGGCGAGCGCGGGCAATAAAATCGCGGCCAGAATCCCGATGATGGCGATTACGACCAACAGTTCAATCAGCGTAAATCCGGAACGTTTCATTTGTATGCACCTCATTAAACGAATTCTACCATTAAACCACCGGAGACTGGTTGGGTCAAGAAATAATCGGATTCCGCAATGCCGGAACTTTAGAAACGACTGGCCACGATGGTACGATGCATTATTGTCGGCGACTTACCCTAAAGGAAGCATCCAGCACTGTGTGCGCGCATTTTCCGCCCGTGTGTCAATCGAAACCACGGATCGCCTGACCGGTGAAATGGCTTCGGACTTCACAACCCCTTGAATTGCCCGCGCCACCCGCCTATCGCTATGGGTTGCCCCAGTGTTTTCTCATCGCGGTGTTGTTCATCGTTCTTTCGCCCCTGTATTGGAGCGAAACCCAGGCGCGGTCGAGCAGTATCGGCGAATCTTACGCGAATGCGGGCGTGTATCACGTAACATATCCGCTCTATCACCATGCGTTTGGCCGGCTTCAACAGGGCGAACTGCCTTTGTGGAATTCGAGGCAGCTTTGCGGCATACCGTTGCTGGCCGATTCCCGGGTCGGCGTTTTTCAACCGTTGAATGCCCCGTTCCTGTTTTTTGCCACGCAGGACGCGCTGGCGATCAACGCATTCATTTGC
>JAWXCN010000161.1:0-52177 GCA_034408725.1 Candidatus Hydrogenedentota bacterium | reverse complement strand
CTGCGGCGTGTCAGCGCCGCTTTCACTTCGGGGTACTCGAAATCCTCCAATAAAGTTGAAGGCTTCAGGAACACGTGAATAGAAAACACGGTAAACACGCTTAATCGCGAAGCGACGTTGCCAGGTGAAGTCAAAGCGGCAGCTACCCGCTGCCGCACTCCAAGGCGCCCCTTGCGCCCAAAACTCCAACCGCGTATCGTCCCTGCAACTCTGAGCCGAGGTGTCATGCGATTCTCCGTTTGGTTGAAAGTGTCGCGTCCGGGTTTGTGGACCACCGCCATGTGGTTTTATTTACTCCCCGTCGGCGGCATGGACATGTTCCAGGACCCCGCATTCTACATCGGACTCTTCTACGTCACGCTACCGCTCGGCATGTTCATCTACGGCTGGAACGATTTCACCGACTACGCCACCGACCAAATCAATCCGCGCAAAGACAGCTATTTGTTTGGCGCGCGCCTCACGGAGCGGGAGCGAACAAAACTTCCGCTCCGCATCCTCGCCGTTCAGCTTCCGTTCTTCATTTATTTCTTGGTGGCCGAAGGTCCGAAAATCATTGCGCTGTTCGCCGTCGCCGCCATCGCGGTAACGCTGAACAACTGGCCCCGCGTTGGAATGAAAAACTGGCCTTGCCTCGATCTGCTGATTCAATCCAGTTACCTGCTCGTGTTCGTGCTTAGCAGTTGGCTGAACGGCGCGCCGCAGCTCCCGTGGCAGACGTTCGTATTCGGCGCGGCATTCGCCATGCACTCGCACCTCTTTGGCGCGGTGATGGACATCGAACCGGACGCAAAGGCCGGCCGCAAAACCACCGCCGTTGTCCTGGGTCGCATGCGATCCAAGATTTTGATCGGCATCGCATTGATCGCCGAAGCATTCTGGGTACATATATGGTTTGGAGAGACAGTTGTCGCAACGGTGTTGGTCATCGGCGCAATATGGTTTATTATCGATGCCACGCTGCTCCTGAAAGACCGCCCATACCCCGCGCGATACGCATCATTTTTATTGGTATGCTGGAACGTCGCCGCAGTAACCAGCGCGCCATGGGTGTGGTATACGGCTGCATTTGCCAAAGCTTGAAAAGTCAAAAGCTATAAGTCCCATAACTCGTATAAGTCCCATAAGTCCTTAAAAAAGAGGGCAATCCAGATGTCACCCAGTTTCTCGCGATATGCGCTTTTGGTCGTGGCGATTGGTATGTGCAGTTTCGCAGAGAGCGATCCCACAACCTATGTCGCGGACTGGAAGGCGTTCGCCAAGGAAATCGACGACACTTATCCTTTCTTCGATCTGAAAAACATTCGCGCGGACTGGAATACCGCCAAGCCCCAACTGGAAGAACACGCCAAAGCCTGTACGACCGACGCAGCGTTTCTCGGCCTAATCATCGACGCATTTCGCGTGCTCCGTGATTCGCATATGTCGTTGTCCGATACCCAGACGCCGCTGCCGCAACCGGAACCCGAATATTGCCCCCGGATAACGTTCATGCCCGCAACCGATCACCGCGTAATCGTCATGACCGTTGATCCAAATCTCTCGCCCGATCTGAAAGTGGGCACGATCATTCTGCGAATCGACGGCGATGATGCCTACACCCACCTCGAAAAACAGGTCCAAAAAAACTGGGAAACCATGTTCGCATCCTCGTTTCAACGCGCTCGGCTATACGCTTACCGCATCCCCCTTCGCGGAAAGCAGGGTGAATCCCACATAATTCATTACCTCGTGGACGGCGAAGAAAAGGAAATCACAGTCACAAACAACGCCGAAGCCCGCGGCTGGCCCCACGTTTACAACATGCCCGAACCGCTCACCCGATTCGGCCGATCATTTCTCTACGGCACGCTCGAAAGCGGCGTGGGCTACATGTACCTGCGCCGTGTCGATCAAAGTGTGACGGAGGGCATGAAAGAAGCACTCGACAAACACAAGGACGTCAAAGGCTGGGTCGTCGATCTCCGCGGGAACGGCGGCGGCGGATACGATCAGGCGCTGCTCGACATGGTGAAGAGCGTGCCCAAGCCCGTCGCCGTCATCATCGATGCGGGTTGCATTTCCGCGGGCGAAACCCTGGCGCGCGATTTCGCGGAGCTCGCAGAAGCCCGCCTTTTCGGTTCAACCACCGCCGGCGCTTCGAGCTCAAAACGGCAATGGAAATTCCCATCCGGCATCGCCACCGTCTCACTGCCCACGCGCAGCCGTTGGCGCGCCGACGGCAAGCCGATCGAGTTTAACGGCATCGAACCGGACGAAGTGGTCGAGCCTGATCCCGCCGAAGTGCTCGCGGGGAAGAATAGCGAACTCCTCCGCGCGGAGGCGTACGTATTGAAGCGGAGCAACGGAGACGAAAGCGGCGCTGCCGCAGGGGCGGCAGCAAGATAGTATCAATGAGCATCCGTGGTATTATTGAGTCATGGAACACATGGACTACAGCGCAATCATTACTATCGAGCCCGGCAAGCGTAGCGGAAAGCCGTGTATACGCGGGACGCGTATGACGGTGACGGATGTGCTTGAATACCTTGCGGGGGGCATGTCGCACGAGGAACTGCTGGCGGAGTTTCCTGATCTAACGGATGAGGATATTCGCGCGTGTTTGGCGATTGCGGCGGACCGTGAGCGTAAATTGGCTACGTTGCCTGCGTGAAGCTGCTGTTCGACCAAAACCTTTCGCCTCACCTGCCTCGTCTTCTCACAAATATTTATCCCGATAGCGTGCATGTACGCGACGTGGAGTTGCGCGACGCTTCCGATGCGGATATATGGCAGTTCGCGAAGGACAATGAGTTTGTAAGCGTTTCGAAAGATTCCGATTTTCAGCAGCGTAGTTTGTTGCACGGTTTTCCGCCGAAATTCATTTGGATCCGTGTCGGGAATTGTCCTGTCAAGCCGATTGAAGACTTGTTGAGAACACACGCGGAGGCAATCCGCGAATTTGTTCAAGATCAGGTTGCGGCGCATTTAATGTTGCTGTGAGGGGCATACTGAACGGAGGGTGGGCTTTCTAACCCGCCATTTGTACCCCCAGTGAATATAGCGAGCTAGGAAACCTGCCTCCGAAGTGTCCGAATGCGATGGTGGGACGCTTTACGACCCGGTGCGCATGTGCAAGACCAGGCGCACGGGGACGCGCGCTACCTTCCGCTCGTGCGTGTCTGCGGTGAAAGTACGCAGGCAAATGCGGGCCGAGACCCAACAGTTTTTTGATTGTCCCGCGAGCCGACTGCTATACTCTCTTCCGCCTTGGCGACCATCTACCGCCAGGGCGCTTATTTTCCGGCGTCCCTATCGTCTAGACGGCCTAGGACACCGCCCTTTCACGGCGGCGACACGGGTTCGAATCCCGTTGGGGACGCCAATTTTATTTTCACTTCACGAAGCGCGACGGGACCTGCGCACAGCTTCGCACCCGTTCATCGTATTCGACGATCCCGGCTATGTATACGAAAATGCGATGGTGCAGGCTGGCCTCTCGTGGGAAGGCGTGGGCTGGGCCTTCACGACTGGCACGCGCAGCAACTGGCATCCATTGACCTGGCTGTCGCACATGGCCGACGTTGAATGTTTCGGTGACAGCGCGGGCGGGCATCACTTCACGAACGCGGAAGCCGCCTACGCCAGCGCGTTGCGCATCAATCCGGACTACGCCCATGCCCGCTACTACCTGGCGCTGTCTCATTAGTTGCAAGGCAGAGCGGCCTTGGCGCTTGAGGAATTGGACCTCCTGCTAAAAAGCAATACGGACCATAAAGACTCGAAAATCCTTCGTGCGGAAATTGAACAAGGAGGATCGCCCGCGCCCGGACAGGCAAACTAACGCGGTTTCGGCTATACTTGGCGCGTCGAGTGCGGCGGGACTCCCGCGCGCTCTCAATTATCGTACTGAACTTTACGAGGCAGTAGTTATGCACACATACTTTTCCTATTTCTGGCCGGTTTGCAGCAAACCGCGCAGACTGTTCGCTACCGTATTGGCCGGCCTGATTGCGCCCATCGTCCTGGCGCAGGACCCGAACCCGCCCACGGTCCGGTCGTCTCAAGGCGCGTGGCCCATCCGCCGGCAATGGAACCCCGAAGAGACGCAACATTTCGCGAAATGGATGGAGCACATTTACGTAGCGAAGACCAAGGGGGACGTCGATCAGCGCATCGCGAAGTTGGACCGTATCCTGACAGACCCCAAGATCAATCTGTTGCTCGACCCATCGTTCGCCGGACAAGGTTCGAACCCGCAACTGGGCAAAGGCACTATTTCGTTCCTGCACAACATCACCGACTGCGCGAAGTTCAGCATGACCTTGCCGGCGTACTACGCCTACCGCCGCGCGCTGCCCTGGATGATTTCGTATGTATCGGCGACCAAAGGCGACGTGCGCACCGCGCCCGCGAACATTCCGGGTGGAAACCTGAACAGTTTCACGTCGGGTTCCGCCGACGCATTCTTCCGGAACATGGTGACGGGAATCAGCTCCGGTAATTATCGCGTGGAACCGAATAGCACGCGTTCGGATCAATCCGATACTGTGCCCGTCGCAATTAACCGGCAGTATCTGTTGCCGGGAGCCATGAACTACACGGACGGACACTGCTTGTTGCTTGCGCAGGTGGATAAATACGGTGAGCTACATTTCATCAATGCCAGTATTAACCGCACCCGCGATATTTTCACGTTCAATGGAATGAATACCGTCGCGGGGATCGAACCGATGACGTCGGAAGGGCCCAATCCCCTCAAGGGTTGTTTTCAGGGTATGCGCATTTTCCGGTACCCGATTGCCGAGACGGACAGCAGCGGGCGCGTGACGAAAGTGCGCAGGCGCACCGACCGGGAGATGGAAGAGTTTGGCGGGTCAATCGAGCAGTATGAGAAGATCACGCAGATCGTCACTGACCACGTGATCGTCGAAGACGGGTTGCGCCTCCAAAGCATGCACGAGTTCATCCGGTATCGCATGAAGACCGTGGACAAGATTGTGCCGATGGAGTTCATGCACGAATACGTCGTTGAACTCGCCGATATGTATCAGCAGCGCGATATCTTCGTGCAGGACGCATGGACGAACGTCAAAACCGGCGGATTGATCACGTACCCAGAACAGGTGGAAGACTCGAATATTTTTCAGGCCCACGGCCGTTGGGAAGACTGGAGCTCGCCGTCGTCCGACGTGGACCGCCGCAACAAGTATTTCTATCTCGCCGACTGGATGGATAACGCCGTACGCTGGTACGAATCCGCCCCGCATTTGATTGACTTGAAGGGATTCGAATCCTACAGCATCAAGAATAAAGAGGATTTTGCCGAAGCCATCGTTGCTGAAAAGCAAAAAATATTCAAAGAACACTTCGTGGAATATGCAAATACCGCCGGGCAAAAGGTAAAGCTGTCGCTCGCGGATATCGAGGAACGCATCTACGACATGTCGTTCGACCCGAATCATGCGCCGGAAATTCGCTGGGGCGCAAAACCCGGCACGCCGGAATATGCCACCGCGAAGATCAACCCCACTCCTGTGCCCAAGGGCGGCGCTGTGCCGTTTGAAGTCGCCTATGCCAAGCAGGCGTACTACCGCACTGTGTGCCAGCGGGAAACTGAACGCAGCTACCTGCGCACGATGTTCACCGCGGGCTACCCCGTGCGCGTCAAGTTCGACCAGCAACTCGACAAATGGCTCTATGCGCGTTACCCGGAACGCCTCGCGCAGGCATCACAGACCGCGGGATCCAAACCCGCGGAACCGGTCGCGACCGGGCAGCAGCAATGACGAAAGTGGGGGCTCGCTTGATTTCGTTGGGTGATTTTGGGGTCGGATGATGGTTTCGGGGGACACTATGCTTTGCTCAGTACGCAGGTGGTCGGTCTGTATCCTGCTTTCGGCTTGCGGGTTGCCGCTGTTCGCCGCAGACCCGAACCCGCCATCGATTCACAGTGACGAAGGGGCATGGCCCGTTCGCCGGCAATGGAACGTCGCCGAAAGCCACCACTACGCGGTGTGGATCAACAATATCTACAAACTTAAAACCCAGGGCACGCTCGAGCAGCGTCGCGCGAAACTCGTGCGTGTGCTCACCGATCCCGAAATGAATCTCCTGCTCGACCCCGAATTCGCGGGGGAACAGTCCAACCCGCAATTGCCCGATAATCTCATGGGTGTCATGCACAGTATTCTCGACTGCGGCAAGCTCACTGTTTCGCTTTCATCGTACTACTCGTACCGGCGCGGACTGCCGTGGATGATCAGCTATGTGCGCTCGGGCGGAGGCGACCTCCGTACCGCGCACAACAACATTCCCGCAGGCGAGCTCAACAGCTTTACCGCGGAGTCCCTTGAATACTTCTTCCGCAACGCGGTTACCGGATTTTGCACCGGCAACTATCGTGTCGAACCTTATGGCGAAAACAGCCAGCAATCGGATACCGTACCGATCGCGATCAACAAACAATTCCTCATCCCCGGCGCGATGCACTACCTCGATGGCCACGTCCTCGTGCTTGCCGACATAGACAAGAACGGCGAACTTCGCTTTCTCGATTCCACCACGGCCGCCTCGCGCGACATCTACAGCTTCAACGGGCTGAACGCCGTCATGGGCATCCCGCCGAAACATACTGGCCGCGCCGGCAACGAATACGCCGGATGCTTCCAGGGACTGCGCATCTTCCGCTATCCTATCGCCGAAGTCGATGAGACAGGAGAAGTCGTAGCCGTGCGCCGCCGCACCGATCAGGAAATGCGTGAGTTTGGCTGGTCCCTCGAACAGTATGATCGCATCGAGGAAATCGCAAAGACGCAAAAAATTGTCGAGAACAACGTGCCGCTTGAGAGTTTTCACGAGTTAATCCTCGAACGCATGCGCTCCGTCAATCATGTTTCGCCAACGGAATTCCTCACGCAGTACGCCGACGAACTCATCGGCTTATACAAACTGCGTGAAGCACTCGTGCAGGAGGGCTGGCGCGACGTCAACGCGAACGGCGCGATATTCTATCCCGAGAATGATCGCTTAGAGAATATATTCACCGCGGGCGGCCGCTGGGGACAGTTCAGTTCCGCGTCGTCGGACGTCGATATCCGCGGACGCTATTACTATCTCGCGGACTGGATGGACAACGTCATCCGCTGGCATAACCGCCGGCCAGGCTTTGTCGATCTCGCCGGGCTCGAACCGTACTATCTCGGCGATCGCGCGAACCTGGCGCGCGCGCTCGTCGCCGAGAAAGACCGCGTGTTCCGGACGCGTTACATGGAGTACACGAATTCCGCGGGTGAAAAGGTTACGCTATCTTTGCTTGATATCGAACGACGGCTATACGACATGTCGTTCGATCCAAACCACGCGCCCGAAATCCGTTGGGGCGCATCATTCGGCAGCAAGGAAGCGGCAACCGCGAAACACATGGACACGCCCGTAAAAGATGGAGTCGTGGCGTTTTCCGATGCGTTCAAGAAACAGGCCTACTATCGCGCGTTGTGCGCGCGCGAGACCACCGAAAGTTATTTGAGCGACATGTTCACCGCCGGGTTTCCCGTGCGCGACAAGTTTCAGGGGCAGTTGATGAAATGGATTCGCAACGCGCCGCCAGTACCACCACTAATGAGTTTTCCGTCGGGGGATGAACCGCAACCCGCGGAAGTGAAACCGATTCAAGCCGCGGCGAACCTGTCGCGGTAGACAAAACCATCGGTAACCCGCGCTTCGCGCCCGTCTAAAATTCGATGGTCGTCAGGAAGTAGAAGTATTCCTGATCTTCGTCGTCGCGGCCACCAACATTTCTCAGACCGTTCTCGTCGATAAATGCAGCGCCCTCGCCTATCGCGTCGCCCGTGAACCAATGGGACCATCCGACCTCAAACGACAGGTCCTCGGAATAAGCGTAGACTGCCCACAACGAAACCTGCCACCCCAGTTCGGTCGATCCTTCCGTGGTCCAGAACGAAAGCGCCGGCGCTACCGGCACTTTCCATCCACCAAGCGATACGGACACGGGACTGTCAAAGGGCTCCAGAATTTCGTAGTAGGTCGCGTTCAACCCCATCTCCACGTTGTCGCTCGGGTATGCGTTCGCGCCGAGATACGCTTTCCAGAAGTTTGACATGCTGGTGCCTTCGATGAAGGCGTCCTCATGCCAGGAGGTAAAAAGGCGATTGAACGAGATACTGGCTTCGGAACGATCAAATGGGTTTACCCAATCGCGAAATGAAATGCCGCGGTTATCTTCTCCTCCGTAGTACGCGCCTCCCGCGAAAAAACGGATTCTCCAGGGCAATCGCGTGGTCCAACCCGCTTCTGCGTGACCGCCCCAGGTGTTCCGCCGCGCATCGTCATCGCCGTACAACTGTCCCGCGGGTTTGAACAGGAAACCGACTGCGTCCGCGACGCCCCACTGATACGCGGCCTCGATCTCCCAATCGAATTGGTTCCAAACCCCGGCGCCTCGCGCGCCAGCGACGTGCAACTCCGTTGCGCCGTAGTCATCAAGACCCACGAAGTTTTCCAGCCGCTCAATCGGAGCGGCGAAATTTGTATCGTTCAGACTGCGCGCGTCCCGCAGGAACAGGTAATACACGTCGAATTCGAGATTCGCGGATTCATGATTGGCGCCCGAGCCCGGAAGCCACGTAGCGTAAACGCCGTAAAAATCGACGTCTCCGTTTTCCTCCGCCGCGCCGCTTTCCGCGAGCTCGCTGATCCATGCGTCTACGCGCAACGACTCGATTGCAACCGTGAGGCGAATGGCGTCATACGTCGTATCGAGAAACGGAGCGGGACTAATATCGCTGGCGACCAGCCAACCGGAACCAAATTCCATGGCTTGCCTTCCGATTCGAAGTCGCGCAGGCAAGCCCAGCACGTTGTCGACACTGACGTAGGCCTGGTTCACTTCCAAATCGTCAGCGGAGGTTGCGCGTGAGTCGATCCCAGTCCGGTAGTCCGACCGGAAGTCGTCGCCCCACACATCAACCTGGTTGATCTCGAAAAATGCGCTGACGTCGTTAGTGAATTCCGCGGCGACGTGCAATCGGGTCCGCTGCTCCACATGTCCTTCATTGTTCCCGCCGTCACCCGCTTGCAGCCATGAAGCGGTGTTGTAGGGCCCAATAGGACGAAGTGGCAGAAAGAAACTTGGGATTCGTTCGGATGTCCCCGCTGATTCGGCCAACCCCGTGTACCAGTGGCCGTAAATCTCAAGCTTTCCACCCACCTCGACGCTCTGCAATTCGGCATGCGTAAGAACGACGCAAAGCATGCCTAATACTCCGCCCCGAGCCATAGTCCCCATTATGCCCCCCAAAAACTGGTTTATTTGTGAATGGTTTCTAATATTGTACGGATTGATGAACTTTGTGTCAATAGGCTTATCGGTAGCCTTGTATTCCGGTTCGCCCTGACTGGGGGAGTGGAGGAGCTATCCCGCTTCGGCGGCTTCGCTCTCCGTCGCGATGGCGGCGTTTTCGTGCTCGCGGGCGCGCATGAGGAACCGATCTATGCGGTCATACACGTCGACCGAACCTTCGCCGTTGATGATGCCGTGGCGCGCGGCATCGATCACGATAAGCTCTTTCTGATGGGTGCCGATCTGGCTGAAAATATTTTGGCCGCTGGTCGGGTCAACTATCGGGTCCCGGTATCCCTGGACAATGAGCGTCGGCACGGAAATGTCTTTCAGCGCGCCTTCCATCGCCGACATCGCCTTGCCGAGCTCACGCACCCCGGTGATCGGATTTCGCGTGTAATTGATGTGCTTGTTCTCCGGATTGTTTTCGATATAGACCCAGCCGGTGCCGCGCTTGAGCCGGGCGATCAGGCTGTTCATGGACACGATTTGGGAGGCGAACCGCGCCATGTAATTGCGGAGTTGCAGCGGCGCATTGATCGAAAACACCGCTTTGACTTTGTCCTTCTTCCGGCCAGCGGCGAGGAGCGCGAGCACGCCCCCGGTCGAGAACCCACCGAGCACGATATTGTCCGTCAGGCTTTTGACGATCGCGTAGCCGCGGTTGACGGACTCGTACCATTCTTCCCAGGGCGTGCGGGCGAGGTCTTCCGCGGACGTGCCGTGGCCTTTGAGGCGCACTGCGTAGACGGCGAAGCCGCGCTGGGCGAAGTAATCCGCCATCGCCTTTACTTCCAGCGGCGCGGCCATGTATCCGTGAACAAGCACGATCCCTGCCTTGAACTTTTGCGGTGTCAGAAGGAATGGCCGGCCGACGTCCGGGGGTTTGTTCTCGCCGGACGTGGCGTAGTTCGCATAATCATGTTCAAACAGGTCGAGGTCTTCCTTCAGGAAGATCGCGCGAATCTTGCTCGACAACATCGGGCGCGGCAACCGCGCAACGTTCTGGATGATACCCGTGAGGATAGTCAACGGTTCGACTTCATTGGCGATGACCGACGTCACTTCTTCCTTGCGCACGTTATGGAAATCGGCTTCCACCGTGCGCGCCTGTGTGTTACGCACGTACTCGTTGCCCTGCTTCAGCAGAATGCCTTCGCTGAGACACAGGTCGAGGAAGTCAGTGAGGATCGGGCTTGCGTCTTCATACAGAATATCGCGGTATGACCGGTCGAGCACGTGGTGCAGCCGGTGTTGGCCCAGTTGCTTAATCTGGTGAACCGCGAGGAAGATGCGGTTCCGGTACGCGCGGTCGGTGAATTTTCGCGCGCGCTGGTTGCGAATCAGCGTGCCGAAAATGTGGTCGTAGTTCACCGTTGTGTTGCGGTAGATGTCCGCCATGAACCGGACCATCAGACGGCGCGCGGCCTCGTTGAACCCGGATTCGGGATCTTCTTCAAGCGTGTTCAGGTCCGTTTCGATGGACTCGACAAGCAGTTTGCAGTCGGTCTCCTGGAGGAAATGCCCGACTTCGATGGGATCGCCGAAAGTGACGTCAATGTCAGTGTCCGCCGAGAGCACCGTGCCTTCGACGGACAGTTCCTCGATGGCACGTTTGCTGAGGTCTTTTGCAAACGCGCGGGCGATGCGCAGCATCATATTGTCCCGCGCGCGGATCGGAAAATACGTGATGTTCACGGGCACGATGTACGTACGTTTCTTGAACGCCTGATCAATGTCCGTCAGGCCGAGTTTCGAGAGGATCGGCTGGATCACTTCCTGTTTGCCGGGCCGATCCTTGAAACACGCGAGACGCTGCCGGAAATATTCCGCGCGCAACGCCAGCACCGCCGCGCCCGTATGCGGAGGGCGGCGCGTGCCCTTGCTGTACACTTTGAAATCGCCTTTTTGATCGACGACCTTCTTGTCTTTAATCATGCCGCCTTCGGGAAAAATGATCCAGGGATGTTCGCCGGTTAACAGCGAATTGACGATGATCGTGTCGCGATCGGGGTTCTTCGTCGAGACGTTCCCCATCGACAACAAATACTCGCCGATCTTCCCCTCGAACAATTCCGCCGCCGCCAACGACCAGATTTCCTTGCCCGTGTACTTGTGCAGAATATACGGCAGCAACACGGTTTCGACGCGGGTGAAATGATTGACGACGTAGACTATCGCCATGTCGTCCTTCACATGCTCGATGTTGTGGACGCGGATATTGGCCTTGATCATCTTGGTCGCGATGTCTAAAGCCCACTTCGTGGACTTCAGTGCGATGAACCCCATGAATACTTCCTCTGAAACGGCGCCGCGGACACGCCGGCTGACCCCCGATGAAAGCACTATAGCCCATGCTCCCCCCGCAGTCGATATTCGGAACAAACGGATCAGCGCCCTCAAGGCCAGCGGCGCGCCAATGCGTGTACGTGTGACAAATCGGCGAATGCTGAAGTAGGAACTGGATTTGAACAGTCCCAAGCTGCGACAAAATCCCATTCATACCGTCTCGCTGTTGCCATGCAGCGGCGAATTTTCGAACTAACATGGAGCGACAAGCGCTGAGACCCTGCGCAATACAATGGCCGCGATCACAACGACGGTGAACCGCGTTGCGGTCGCGAAGGGACAGACCAACAACTTCACTGGCAACGCCAGGAGCGATAATTCACCGTCGTTTTAGCCACGGGAACCTTCCAATGACGAAAATTCTCGTCAATCCAAAAGTTACTAACATCCCGATCAAATGGATCGCGCAATAATCGGCGTCGGACATCTTTTAGGCAAGCACGTATATCTCAAAAACAGAATTGGCATTGATAGACTCCGCAAGGACAATTATACTGAGCGAAGTGCGCGCCTGGGGCTATCGCAGACGAGTTCGCTGGGCATCCATGCTTCATTCCAGGGAACGGTGCGCCCGACCTAAAGACCATTGAATCCTGGCGAAGAGGAGACGATATTGAATTTCACGCGTACGGCGACATGGGTTAGGCTTGGGTACGCAGCTGCGATTGGAGTCATGGTGTCGGTTGGGATCGCTTGTACGAACGCGCAGGCGCAGGCACCAGAAGAGATTAAGGGCACGATCGTTTTTTCGAGTGATCGGTCCGGACCCTGGCGGCTCTGGCTAGTCAATGCCGATGGAACGGATTTGCGACAACTCACGCTTGGCGACACTGAAGAGCAGGATGTAGACCCGGACTTTAACGCCGATGGCTCAAAAGTGCTGTTCAGCTCGACGCGCGGCGGAGCGGTTGGCATCTGGACGATTGCAACAATCGGCGGAACGCCCGATCGCATCTGTGACGGGGATCAGGCTGAGTGGTCTCCAGATGAAAAGAAAATCGCATTTCGGCGTGACAAACGAGTCTGGGTGCGGACACTCGCCTCAGGGGAAGAAAAATCCGTCAGCCCTGAATCCTACCCGAACTGCTCCGGTCCTACGTGGCGCCCGGATGGCAGTTCGCTGGCTTTCGCGGCGCGGTGGGACGCGGGGAATGCCATCTTCCTCATGCCGCCCGACGGTGGGGAACCCACCAAAGTATACGACAAGAAGGGCGCGTGTGAACCCCACTTTACGCCGGATGGCGCACTCATCGTTTACGAGACTGAAACGAACATCTGCACGGTACAACCCGACGGACAAAAGAATCGGATGATCACGTTCCAGGCCGGAGTGCAGCGTTACGGTCGTTCGAGCCCGGACGGCCAGCATATCGTCTATTGTCAGGGCGTCAGCGAGAAAGGGCCTTGGGAATTGTACGTCGTCTCGATCAAGGGTGGACATCCCGTCAAGCTGACGAACGACGGATCGGACATGACCCCGGACTGGAAGTAGCGATTATGGGTTTCAGAGTAATGAGGTCGACAATCACAAAGGCTGCGATCGTTGCGTTGTGCCCGATGTTCGTGTTCGCGCAGGTCAGCATCAATCAAGTCATTCAAGACACGGGGCCAATTTTTACCTACATTCTCGATACGGGCAGCCCATCGTCATCACGGCTTGCATCGAACGCCATCGCGGACAAAATGGGCTGGAGGCTGCTGGCGGAAGACGACCACGCTCATGCGTTCACGGGCGATACGGTTCTGTTAAATGATCGGATTGCGGTTGTCATTAGGCGTGAAGCTGCCGGCCCGGAAGTGTACGCGCTTGGCGAGAATGGCCCCGTCTACCGTGCGACAATCGCGCCGGCTGCCATGCCGGGCGATGAGACGACGAAATTGCGGCGGCTGGAAATTGTCGAGAATACAACTGGGGCTACGGAGGTCGAAACGGAATATGGGACACGGCAAGGCAAACCCCTCTCACTAACGTATCGGTTGACTACAGGACAGATTCAGGTCCAGGTGATGCCGAAAAACTACGTGGATGCAATCCTTGTCGAAGGCCAGACCCATTTCCTGGTTGTGCCAGATTTCTTCGCGGACGACATCGTGTACGATGCGCGCCGCGGCAACGAAAAATCGGCGGCGCTTCCCGCGGAAAATTTCTTCTTCCATCTATCGGGCGACGGGAGTTCGATTATTACATGCGTCTGGCAATCGACTGGGCGCACAGCGCGCGCGGTTTTCGGCGGCGAAAGCGAGAAGCGGACCATCGCGCGCTCGGAAATCGAATGTTCCGCCGGCAAGCCGGTATGGGTGGCCTTTGCGGAACGCTCCAACCTTTGGCACGCGCGATCGATTGCTGAAGACGAACAAAAGGCGGACGTGGCGCTCAAATGGCGGGCGCCGTTTCCGGCGAAGTGGCGCGCAAGCCTCGTGGCGGATTCCGAAGTGGCGCAATCGTGGAACTTCGCCGATGCGCGTATTGCAGATTACAATTCGCCGGCAATGGGGACGATTGTGTATCCCAGTTGGTTCACGGACAACACGCCGTACATCCACGCTCCGCCATTCGAGTCGTCGTCACCGATGCGCGCAGTGGTGTACCCCATCGATCGATCGCAGGCCACGCCGCTGAACGAGTTCTTATTGGTCGATGTGATGCGTAGCACGCTTGGCGTCGGACCCTGCCAATACATTCTGGACGTGGAAGGGCTTGATGCGCAGACGTCTCCCACGCCCGCGCTGGTATGTGAGTACGTCGCGAGCAAATTGAAGAAGAACAAGTCGCGGCAAGATCCCGCAGCCATGCGCGAGCGCATCGACGCAATGGCTGGGCACCTTGAACACGCTGACGCGCGGGTCGCCGCCTACGCGGCGCTTAGCGAAAAAATCCGTTCCATCGCTGGCAGTGCGTCTCTATCGGACAATGCTGAATCCAGGGAAATGGTTCGTATACTCGACGAATTAGACGCGACGATCGCGCAACTTGCGCCGGCGAGACGTTCGCCGAAGGACGCCAAGGCGCTTGCGGACGAGTTGGCCGGCCTGGTGGGCCAGGCGAATTGGCAGGAATCGTTTACGCGAGTGGATTCCGAACTTCGGTCGATAGGCGCCGCGCAGGACCGCACGCTGGCGAAGTGCCGGATGGATCTGCGCCGCCTTAAGCAATACTGTCTGTCCGTGGAGTCGAATGCATCGAGTTCTGCGCTGCTCGCGGAAAAGATTGTCGCGTGCATCAACGAGGCCTTTCAGGCGAAAGAATAATGCGCCATGTGGAGTAGCAGGAATTCTCGCCGCGACGTGTTCGCGATTGCGATACTCGCGGCGGGTTCGGTAGCGATGCCCGGAGTAGCCTTGGGCGACAACAGCGTGACCGAACCTTTCACCCGCATCTTCGATACGAACACATCGTCGGAAGTGTCGATTCAATCCGCGAATATTTCGGCGCGCGCTGGATGGATAGCCGTGCCTGAGGACACGGTGGAGCATTCCTTCAAAGGTGACGCGGTGATTCTTAATGATCGAATCGCGATCATGGTGCGCCGGTCAGGCCATGGCGCGGAGGTTTTTTCGTTCGGTCCGGAAGGACCAGTCTCGTGCGCGTCGTTAACGCTCACCGACAGCGACGGCGCGACACCATTGCAGTCGTTGAAGATTGCAAACAATGTCCAGGACAACGTTGCAATCGAAGCGGAGTACAGCGCCGCAAATGGCGAACCCCAGGGGATGCGGCTTGAACTGACCGTTGGCCAACCTTTCGTTAAGGTGCAGCCACTAAAACGTGCGCGCGCAATTATCGTCGGCGCGCCTTGCGATTACGTCGTTTTGCCGGATTTCTTCGCCGATGACATCGTGATTGGGGCGGAAGATATTCCCGCGCAAACGGCTGAGTTGCCGAGCGAGAATTTCTTGCTGCAGCTTTTCGATCAAGGAAATGGAATCGTCATGAACGTCTGGGACAAGCGTAATCAAGACGTTCGCGTAACCATGGGGAAAGCGGCGGGCCGGTCGGTCATTGAAAGCACAGAGATTGAATTTGGCGAAGGCAACGCGGTCTGGGTCGCGGTGATGACACGGCCTGGCATTTGGCATGGACGCTTCGTGTCGGAGAAAGACAGCGACAAGATCCTTTCTCTGGATTGGATGCGCCCGTTTCCGGCGGTTTGGCGGGTGGATTGGCGGACGGCCGATTCGTTGACGGACAGTTGGGAGATGGCTATTGAAAACCCGGACGGCTCGTTCCGAAAGAGCGATCTGTTCGAAGTCAGCCGGGACGATTGGACAGACGAGGATTGGTGGTTCGACAACAAGCCGCGCCGGCGCTGGAACACGGGCGGAATCGGCGGCTACTGGTACCCATGTTGGTTCGACAAAGAGGGAAAGGCGTATCTACAGCCTCTCAAGAAGGGAACCAGGTTCGCGGGGCCGGCGGTTGTCTATCCCATCAATCGAAGCTCGGACACGCCGCTCTCCGACTACACGGTAACGGACGTCGTTCGGAACACCCTTGGGGTGGGCCCCTGCCAGTACATCCTCGACTTGGAAGGGCAGGGTTTGTCCTTCAAAGGCAAACCCACATGCGCCATACGCGATTTCTTGGACCCCATTTACGAAAAAGGTGAACAGGGTAGCCGCACGGCGGATGTAAATCAGGCGCTCGACGACGTATTGGTGTTCATGCGGCTGATTCGCGGACGCATCGAGCAGTATAGTGGGTTCGGAAATGACATGCAGGCGTATTTGAGTGATCAGCGGGGCAAAAACCCGGGACTGACAGACTTCCTCGACGAGATGCTGGAACTTGCCCGCGAAATTGACGCGGGTGTAGAGCGGCGCAAAGAAGGAATGAATACGCCAGAACATGCGACCGCGTTGGTCGACGAATTCCGAACCACGCTTGTTGGCTACCTAGGACCGGATGCATCTAAGCGGTGTGAGACGCTGACGAGCGGATTCGTGAAGATCGGTGACAACCAGGACGAATTAGTGGCCGAATGTCGCCGCGCCGTAAAAGTGTTGAGACAACGGGCTGCGCTAGAAATGGCGCGCGATTCACGCGTCGCGCCCATCGTGGCGGAAATCCGAACGCGCACTCAGGCGGTGCTCAGGGACCCCGTGAACTACGAGGCTGCGCGTCATTGAACGCGAGCCGGGAAAGGAACAACGCGGTGACAACGAAAGGACTGGCGGACTATGGGCAACGGCAGATGCGGTCGGACGATTTGCGTCGTTATATTTCTGTGCTTGGTCGTGAGTTGCGGCGTGGAAAAGACCGGGACACCGCAGGCGCCCGCCGTTCCAACCGAGCAATCGAAGGCCGCGAAGCTTAAAGCGAGCACGGCGATCACTACGGCTGCGGGTATCAAGATGGTGGCGATTCCAGCGGCCGATTTCATCATGGGAAACGATGCTGGCGAGGAGGATGAACGTCCCGCACATTCGGTGAAGATCGACGGGTTCTATATGGACGTATATGAAGTGACCCAGGAGTCGTACGAAACGTTCATGGGGACGAACCCGTCGAAACACAAAGACCCGCGCCAACCTGTTGAGCAACTCGGTTGGTTGGCAGCGATCAAGTATTGCAACATGCGTTCGCTCAAGGAAGGGCTCAAGGCCTGCTACAATCTCGATACGTTGGCGTGCAATTTCGAGGCTGATGGCTATCGGTTGCCCACCGAGGCCGAATGGGAATATGCGTGCCGCGCCGGGACCACCGGCGAATTTTCGTTTACCGGCGGCGAGAGCAAACTTGGCGAAGCCGGTTGGTACAAGGCGAACGCAGGCGACAGCACACATCCGGTCGGTGAGAAGCAGCCCAACGCCTGGGGTCTGTACGATATGCACGGTAATGTTTTCGAGTGGTGCATTGACGTGTACAACGAAGACTATTTTGCGCAAAGTCCCGCCGGGAATCCGTGCAACACGGGAGAAGGGGACGAACGGGTATTGCGCGGCGGCGGATGGAACAGCGGACCCGATCTTTGCCGTGCCTCCGCGCGGTACAGCGAGGCGCCCGGCCTCGCGGATGTCTGCTTCGGATACGACGCTTACGGGTTCCGCTGCGTAAAGCGCGCGGTTGCGCCGGGCAACTAAATTGCAGCGGGCAGTTGATTTGTAGCCCGCGCGACTGCAGATCGGTTTCGGGGTTTCAGGGACCAAGGGGACGTCTTGCTTTTTCATACGTGGACATTTCTGATTTTCTTTTCCATTGTGTATCCCGTCTTTCTCGTCGTGAGGAATACAAGGCTGCGCACCCCTTGGTTGTTTCTCGCCTCCTACGTGTTCTATGGCTGGTGGAACCCCTTCTACCTCCTGCTGATTGGTTACGCGAGCGCCGTCGATTTTGTTGCCGTCGCGTTTATGGAACGAAGCCAACGCAAGGGACTCTGGTTGGCGGTCAGTATCGTTAATAATATCGGGATACTTGCCTTCTTCAAATACGGGGACTTCCTCGTCGAAAATCTCAATGCCGGGTTGGCCGCCTTTCACGTTGGATACGCGGTAAACATACTAGACGTGACATTGCCCGTCGGGATTTCGTTTCACGTTTTCCAGTCCCTGAGTTACATCATCGATTACTATGGCGGCAAGATTGAACGCGAGAAAAATCTGTTGCGGTATATGACCTTCGTCTCGTTCTTTCCGCAGTTGGTCGCGGGTCCAATCGAACGTGCACGCCATCTGTTACCTCAGTTGCAGGGAGAATCCCGTATTACGTCCAGGAATGTTACGGACGGCATCTCGCTCTTCGTTGTTGGACTGTTCAAGAAAATCGTTTTGGCCGATTTTCTCGCGCTTTACGTCGACAAGGTCTACGCAGATCCGACCGAATTCGATGCTGCGGCGTTGGCCCTTGCGACATTTGCATTCGCGTGGCAAATCTATTTCGATTTCAGCGGATACACCGATATGGCCCGCGGCATAGGAAGCGTCATGGGATTTCAGTTGGTGCTCAATTTTCGAAATCCTTACCTCGCAACGGACTTGGGTGATTTTTGGTCCCGCTGGCATATCAGCCTTTCGTCATGGTTCCGGGACTATGTGTACGTTCCTCTCGGCGGCAATCGCGGCGGTGCGTTGCAGTTGTATCGCAATATCTTTCTTACCATGATCATATCCGGATTGTGGCACGGCGCTGCGTGGAATTTTGTTATCTGGGGCGCCCTGCACGCCATCGGACGCATGTTGACGCGCGAACTCGAACGGACCACGTTTTACCGCGAACGTGTGCCGCGTTTGCTTAAACAAGTTTTCGTATTCTCGTTCGTAACATTCGCTTGGATCTTCTTCCGCGCCACGAGCGTGGAACACGCGTGGACCATTGTTACCAGAATTGCTACGGCGAGTTGGACGGCCGATCCGGGATTTCCGCTCGTTGCGCTCGGTCTTGTGGCATCCATTTGGGCTTACCAATTCGTGTATGAGTCACCGGCGCGCAAGGTGTTAGAACTCGCACCGGTGCGGATCGCGTGTGTGGTGGGAATGATGCTCTGTGTCGCACTGTTCGCATCATCGGGCGAACAGGCGTTTATCTATTTCCAATTCTAAGGATGAAGCTGTTGCCGCGAGAGCGAATACAATCGAACGAACTGGGGCAATACCTGGACCCGCCCAGTGGCGTGCTATTTGGCTCGAATGCCGTGCGACTTGGCGCGGTACAGTGGATCGTAGCCGCAGTAATCCTGACCACTATCTACATGGGATTGCCGCGCGTCTGGCAATGGATCGAACCTCTGGAAATAACACCAGACCATCGAATTCCCTATTCGTTAAGCGAGGATTATTGGCTGTATGAGCGATACGCAAAGACGGTATTGAAAAATCGAGACATAATTCCAGTCGTCGGCGATTCCGTGATCTGGGGCCAATACGTGCGCCCCGGCGAAACGCTGTCTCACGCGCTGAACAAGCAGACGGGTAAGACCGAGTTTGCAAACCTGGGCGTGAATGGAAGCCACCCAGTCGCTCTGTCCGGGCTAATTACGTACTACGGAGCCGCGATCGCGGATCGCAAGATCATTCTGCAATACAATCCTCTCTGGATGAGTTCAAAACGTCGCGACCTGCAAATCACCAAGGCCACGACGTTCAACCACCCCCAGCTCGTTCCGCAGTTTTACCCACGCATTCCGTGCTATGACGCAACCGTGTCTGACCGTTTAAGCATTGCTATTGCGCGTGATTTCACATTTTTGAGTTGGACGGCGCACCTACGAAGGACTTATTTTGACAATCAAAGTCTCGCGTCGTGGGCCATTGAAAATCCATACGCGAACCCGCTGGGCGCGCTCACTCTCCGGCTTCCGCAGCCCGAGGATTCAGCGCCGAGCGATCCGATTCCGTGGGCGGAGAAGGACGCACGGTCCCAGTCCTTCGATTGGGTGGCGCCGGAGAATTCCCTGCAATGGGCGTTCTTTAAGCGATCATTGTCCACGCTCCAGAGTCGCGGGAATCGCGTGTTCGTGATACTCGGCCCATTTAACGAGCACATGTTGACTGACGAGAGCCGCGCGATTTTTGCCGATATTCACGCCGATATGGACGCATGGCTCGTTCAGAGCCACGTGGATCATTTGGCTCCGGCCGTCCTTCCGAGCGGGTTGTACGCTGATGCGAGCCATCCTATCGCGGAAGGATATGTTGCACTCGCGACGTTTTTGCTGGAAAGCGATTCATTCCGCACATTCCTTGATCGATAACACGCCACAAAATCTAATCCACCATTGCGATCTACAGCGTAGTCGATGTTGAAGGCATGGCCATAACGGACTACAATTGCTGGTAGATCAGCCTTCGGAACTCACGTTCGGCCAAGAGGGAGAATCTGTGACCGAAATGGCTGGGGGATCAATGCCGTGAGCACGAATGATGCGGACCGCAAGTTCGGGCAGGCGACCGCGCTGTACCGCGAAAAGCGATATCCGGAAGCCCTGCAACTCCTTAACCAACTCGATTCAGACCTACCCTTAACGAAGGACATCATGTACCCGCGGGCGTTGTGTCTGGCGGCGCTGGGCCAGAAAGGCGAGGCCCTGCAGGTGTGCAAATCGCTTGAAGCGCTGTTTCAGGATGCTCGTGCGCGTGATTTGAAGGTTCGTCTTGAGGGTGACCCGAAACTTGCGCCGAGTCCGGGTACTCCCGCGCAAGGCGCGATACGGTCAACGTCAATTTCGCGCGCCAAAAGCGGCAGCCGGTTACCCGTTGTCGGCATTGGCGTTGTCGTCGCCGTGATTGGCGTTGCCGCAGCGGCATTTTTTCTGTTTGCTTACTGGAGGGGCGTGACTCCGGGCAATGAGTTCGGCGATCGTCCGCAACGGGCAGACGTGACAGGCACCCCTTCTCAGCAGGCAGAGATTGACAAGGCAATGCGTAGGGAGATGGCGAGTAGCTCGAATTCGCCGTTCACCACCATCTACGACACAGGCTCCGCATCACCAAAACCCTACACGCAAGGTGAACTTACGTCCCAGACTGGATGGACGCAGGTGCCCGAAGGAGAGACCGGTCATACGTTTGCCGGTGACGCCGTCCTGATGAACAATCAAGTGGCTGTCGTGCTTCGGAAAGCGGGTAGCGGAGCGGAGCTTTGCGGACAGACCACCGGATTTCAGAAGACATACGCCAATCTTGTTCCCATTGGCAACGCCGGCGCCGCGCAGGGTATGGACTCCCTCACTATCACAAAATGTGAACAGGACGAAGTAATTGTAGAGGTGTCTCACCGTGCCAGCGATGGACAGCCGATAAAAATGCGCTACGAACTCGCTATGGGCCAAGTCATCGCAAAGGTAACACCTGTCGCTGGAGCAACAGGGCTGCGCGTGGAAGCTCCAAGCCGTTTTGCGGTTTTGCCCGACTTCTTCGCGGATGACATCGTCGTCGACGCAAGGGAGGTATTGGCCGACACGGCCGAGCTGCCCAGTGAAAACTTTCTCCTCCACATGGTCGGCGATGGCGAGGCGATCGTGATGGACGTCTGGAATAACCGCGATCAGGATATTAGGGTCGTCCTGGACGGCGACGCCTTTAGTCGTCAGATTCAATCGTCGGAAATCGCCTTCGGCAAGGACGGATCAGTTTGGGTCGCCCTCCTCGCGGCCAATGGCGTCTGGCACATGCGCGACGTGAAGGAGACCGAGAAGGGCAAGGTGCTGCCGCTCGACTGGCAGCGTCCATATCCGGCGCTTTGGCGGGTTGACTGGAAACGTTCAGACGATCTGACCGATAGCTGGGAAATGCTGACCGAGATGCGCGACGGAAAATTTAAAAAGCATGGATTGTTTGAGGAAGAAGAGGACTCCTGGACTGCACAAGACTGGTGGGGATCGGGCACCCGTACGCGGATCGCTTCGGGTCTTGGGCGGTTCCATTATCCGTGTTGGGTGGACCGCCAAGGCCAAGGTTGGCTCGAGCCGTTGTTGACCGAAAGCTGGGGGTCATATGCTCCATTGGAAGGGACGCCAAACTTCCGCGGGCCGGCAATCATTTATCCGCTAAACCGTTTAACAGACACGCCCCTCGACAAATTTACCGTCGTGGACTTGGTGCGAACCAGTCTCGGTGTGGGACCCTGTGAGTACATCCTTGATGTGGAAGGCCAACACGAAGCCTTTGCCGGAATGCCTACCTGCACGGTGAGGGACACCCTGGACGAGATCTACGAAAGCGGCCAGCAAAAAGAGCGTCGCGCTGATGTGGAAAAGGCTCTAGATGACGTCGTCGCATTCATCACCCTCATTCGCGGCCGTATCGATAAATATCAAACCTTTTCCGAGGAACTGCGGGACTTCTTACAAAAGTACGAGAAAAAGAACCCCGGTCTAGCGCCCTACATCCAGGACATGGTGAGACTGACGGATCAAATCGACAGTGCTATTGCGAAAAACACGGAAAGCATCAAGACGGTAAAGTACGCCACAAATCTGGCCAAGGAATTCCGCTCGGAACTCCTTGATTATGATGGCAATGACGCCGCCGAGAAGTGCAAGAAGTTTACCGAAGCTTGGGTCGAAATAGGGGGAAATCAGGACACCCTCGTGGCCGAGTGCCGCGTCGCAGTCAGACTGCTTCGACAGACCCCTGCAGTGGCATTTTCTGACAGCCCGGAACGTGCAGACCTTGTCCGCGAAGTTCGGTCGCGTACCGAGAGCATTCTGCGCGCCCCTGTCAATTACGAGGCCCCACGGCATTAGGTCTACAGTCGAAAATGGTGGGCGGCGAGGGATTCGAACCCCCGACCCCCTGCGTGTAAAGCAGATGCTCTAACCAGCTGAGCTAGCCGCCCGTGAAGGGCGTGATTATGCCTTAAGATGAGCGCGGGCTTCCACCCGCGGGCACGAAATTACGCGCATCGCGATGGAAGCCCACACTTCCGCATGCCGCAAGGTTTGTGTCGTGAGTCCTTCCCTACCGCAAATCGTTCGCGGTACGAGGCTTCACGCCGGCGCACGGCGCAACCGGCAATTATTCGAGGATACGCGGACTATTCCGCGACGACTGGTCCGGTAAATCCGTCGAGCAATAACCGCATTGCGCGAAAAAGAAACACAAGGATTCGAATAATTGGGGGTAGATCCTGTTCCACTTCCATGATGAAATTCCTTCCTGTTTTCCACAGATGCTGCTGCCTTCCACTGCCACGCGCCCGGGCATCCGTGAACACGGGCGCAACACCTTGAACAGTCTGGATTGTGCGAATATGCCGGTTTGCGCGGAAAAATTCTCCGTCTGCCTGAGATACTTCTGCCCAGGGGGCGATAAAACGCTAGCCCCTCGTGAACCCCTTACTGATATGACCGGGGCGTTGCAGCGGACGCGGCAGTCTGGAGTGTGGCCACGCTGAGGGGCTTGGTTCGATGCGGAAGCATGAAACTCCAGTGCCCCGAACTGGCTGTCCGCGGAGCACTAAAGACGACAGCATGCGCTAAGAAACTCGCGCGCTACGCGCGCACGAATGGCCCGCCGGATAGTAGGAGAAGAAGAATTCGGATAAATCGGATGAGTTGTTCGAGAATCGTCATGACGCTTTCCTCCCATAGATCGCTTTAGTTCGAGACCACACAACGCCGCAGCACGCGCCCGGCGTACAACCCATACACCGGCAGGAACATAACATATCATATTTATTTCTAATTCCGCCCTGGATTGATTTAACCACCGACACGCCTCGGAAGGGTGCGCGTCCCCGCGCGCCGTATCGCAATTATCGGGGTTCACCGCCCTTCATCAGTGGTGATTAATCAGCCCCACCGAATCGTAGCTATTCCTCCATAGAGTAATAGTGTTTCTCGTTCGCGCCTCGCCATCTTACATGAGTCTCAATTAGGACAACGCCCGAGCAGACATCACTGGATTTCAGCGTTGGATTGAGCTGACGAATTCGTTCAATAGTCTCCTCTATTTTGTTCGGATAGAGAAAACGGGCGAGGCTTTCAATCTTGAATTCGCGTGGCGTCCGAGTTTCAAGCTGGGGGGAATACACGTGCAACGCGCGTTGGTCGACGTCGACGCGGCGAGAGCCACCAAGATACTCCAACTCGTCTTTCGAAACTCGAAACCGCCATTCGGTGATAAAAATTACGTCGTCTCTGGTGACGGCGTCCTCACGCAGTCTTGGCGTAGGGTCGCGGTATGCTCGATTAAGTCCCGAAGAATCTTCTGCCTCGATTGAGAGGACAAGAGAATCTGAATCGTACCGATAGGTGTATCGAACCAAAGGCCCATCACGTCCGTAAAAATCCTGTGTATCCCTGAATATTTCGTCCCAACACTCACCCTCCCTTCGAAGCAGCAGGTGGGTTTGTATGGTATTGGTTCCCTGTCCCATAGGGCATGTGCGCCAGTAAAGATGAAGTAGTCGGCCATTTTCCAACGACTCAAGAGAAAGTGTGCTTTCGGCAATGCCCATACGCCCATAAATGAAATCGGGTATCGGAACACGAAGCCGGGCAAGAAAGATGGCCTTGGGGCTTCCTTCGAATTGGATTGTTACTTCGTAATGACAAAACCCTTCCATATCGCTCGGGATGCTTTTCCGATTGACTGAATAGACCAGTTCGGCCGTATCATCCCGATACTGTGTTGACGTTGCTTCCTCCTCACATAGCTTTTCATAATCTACAGCAGCTAAAGCGTTGCTCACATCAAAGGGAAGAGATGAGACTGAATCGATCAAACTCCTGGCGTCGCGAGCGGCATTCTCGAGCGCGAATATTGCCGTGGAACGAGCATCCTTATCGCTACCATGCTGAACTTCAAGCAGCTTTCGCGTGGCCTCACTGCTCTCAGGTCCAATGCTGGCAAGCGCAAAAATTGCGGCGCGACGCATCTCCGCATTTTCATCATAAAGCAGAATTAGCGGAGGCGCCGCGTCTTTAGCGATCGGGCCAAGTCTGGACCAGATACGCACGATGCGGAATTGCGACCTTTTGCTAGCACTTTCAAAAGCAGCGATTAAACCGGGCATTGCATTTTGCCCTATGCCGACAAGCGCGTCAGCGGCATAGCGTGCCGTTTTATCTTCTGCGCTATCCAGCGCTTCAAGCAATGATGGGACTGCGACAGCATCCATTTTCACGAGGTCCATCACCGCTATTCGCCGAACGTTTGCGTCAACATCCCCGAACTTGGCGATAAGTTCCACAGTTTTCTGTGCCTGCAACGCCGTTGAGACTTGCGCGAACGCGGTGCAGCCAATCAAAAGCACTGAAAATATGGAAAAGTGGCGCATGGACCTCGGGAAGGCGTACATGATTACGAATATAGCACGGAAGGTCTGCTCCCGGCAGCGCATTCTAACCACCAAACGCACCCTCCCGCGGCGGTGCTTCTCTTCAACCGCACTCCAAAAACGTGCGATCGCGAACCTGCCTCGCACGCGAGACGCTATACTTTCGCCTACGGCGTTGCAGTAACTGAGCCGGAACCCTGCCGATTATTTCAAGGGGTTTTAAGGGGATTTCGTAGCTTTGCTATTGGCCGCACCGCGCATGCCGTACCAGGGCTGACTAGCCCGTGCGCCAATTATTTCCGATATCTTGTCACCCCGGCAATGCGGTTTCCTTTGGCTTCACCCGCGCACTGTGAAAGAGCGTGGCCGATGCGATCCACATTGCGACGAAGAAGGTATTCAGAACGAACACGCCCAGCACGCCCGCGCCACCGAAGAATGTCGCGGCGGAAACGCCCTGGGCATTCCACATGAACAGCGCAATCACCGGCGCCAGGGCTTGCCCGATCGCGGTCGCATACATGGCGCGCGCCATGCCGCGCGGCTGCAGGCGCGCGATGATGGCCCCGATGAATCCGATTTGGAGCACCCCAAAATACATAAGGTTGGCGGAGTTGTTTTCCGACCCGATGATCCCCACGGCGAGATTGATCCAGACGAGGATCAGGCCCGTCGCGACCGCCACGGCAACGGCGGCCTTGTACGCAGTGTTGCCCGCCAACCGCGATATGAATTCGTAGGTGAGGCCCGCGCCCAAGAGAAGGCCGCCCGCGGCAACGAAATCTAAGAGGCTCCACGTAACTTCGTCGGTGAACTGCATCGCGACGAAGGGCGCCATCAAGATGCACGCGACCACGAACACAATCACGACGATGCGCTTGTTTTTCATCATGGTGCTGGACATGTTTTGTCTCACAATTCCCATAAAGGTTTCTGCGAACATCCAGAGCGCGCAACGCACTACGCCCCGCTCGTCCGCCGCGCGTTCCCGAAGCTGATCGGTAAAGGTTTGCTCCATCTCCTCGCTGAAGCGCTCGTGGTACGGCTTCGAATAGAGGCGCAACAGCGTCGCGTACCAGCGCCGGTACCGGCGTATGGAGTGTTCCGATTTCTTGTCCACAGGTCAATCCACATTCGTACGACTGCATCAATTTGAGGATATGCCACAGCCTCACATTCGTGCTCGTGCTCGTGCTCGTAATCGAATACTCGATCAGTTGGCCTTTTTAGAGGCCGTCATGCACCCATGTCTTCGGCAGGAGCCGTTTCTGTTTTGCTACCGCCACGACGGCGCGGTACCGCTCCAATTCCGCCGCGAGCGCCTGTTGTCCAAGCCCGGTGATCGCGTAATAAATGCGCCGCTCGTCGTCCAATGCCGGGTCGATCTTCTTGTCGCTCCCGCGAATCAATCCCGCTTCGATCATCCGGCCAATCGAGCCGTACAACGTGCCCGGCCCCATCTTCACCTTCCCCTCCGAATCGGCCTCCACCTTTTTCATGATGCCGTACCCGTGCCGTTCCTGCGTGGACAGCGCGAGGAGGATATGCAGCACTGCAGGGGTGAGGGGCGTATGGGATATGTCCTTCTTGGCCATGGCCTCATACTATATCCGCAGCAGATATATATGTCAAGCGGAAGCTGCAAACTGTCACGCCCATCCGAAAGCGCGTGGCGGTGCAGGAAGATTCGCTGGCGGCGATGGCGAAGTGGATGGAAAGATGGAGGCGAAGATCGCGGAGTTGGCGGCGGGCCGGGGATGAATTACTTTATTTGTAAATCTGAATACATTGAGACCGGTTGACAAAACTAAATGGAGTGGCTAAATTTACTTTAGCAAGCCTCTGTGCAAGCACGCTCACTTTGGGGGGCCTTTCTTTTTTCCCACTCGTTCCCAAATTTCCATTTGGGAATGCATTCCCGAAAAGCGCTGCTTTGACGCATTGACTAATCAGGAATCAAGACTCAAAGCGGAGCTTTTCAAGAGCGAGGTTTCCCAAATAGAAATTTGGGAACCAGAAAGAGTGGACGCGCGCCCTCCCTATTATCGGTATTTATCGGCATTCATCGGTGGTTGAGTTTGACTCATCGCTATTCGCCAATGATTTCGTTCAGCCCTTCGATAATGCGCGCGAGTTCGTCGGGATGGGCCTTGGCGATCTTAGCGCCAATGCGATCAACTGACAGCGTTCGAATCTGACTGATTTTCGCCCAGGATCGCTTCGGGAGTTTCGCATTGGCGAGTTCGTGGGTGAGCGGGAACCCGGCGAGCGGCTCCTGGCTGGTCAGCGCGAGGGCGATGACGGTGCCGGAGTGTTCGTTGAAAATATCGTGACTGAGAATCAGGACGGGCCGGTGCCCGCCCTGCTCATGTCCGACGGTTGGGTTTAGATCGGACCAGCGAATCTCGCCCCTCAGTATTCGGGCCACGACGACGCGTCCTCAGACAGCCCTTCCTCCGCGAGCGCTTTCTCGTAGCCGGGATCGAGCTTCGCGCACTCACGCGCGAGCCGGTTGCGGCTCATGCGCCCCAGTTTTTCCTGCACCGCCTCCTGAATCGCGCGGCTCCGGTTCGGAAACACACGCCGCGCAACCAACGCGTCCACTTCGGCGAGGGTGGTTCGTTCCAGCGTTATCGCCACTTTCGTCCGGCTCATGATCATATTCCTTTAGTATGACTTATTATCATACCGAAAGCTTTGGCGTGACGCAAGACGACGTGTTCTGGCGGTCGTTCGCGCCGATGACCATCCGCCGACTAACGAGAAATCGGCCGCTAGACCCAATACCCGACTCTGCGCACGGCCTCGCCGCAACATGGTTCCTCGAACCGGAACAACCCGAGAAGGAAGATTTGCTGGAAGCAATGGCGAAGCGGTTGGAGAGAATGGAGGCGATGATTGCGGAGTTGTCGGCGGGGCGGCAGTGAAAACGTTATACCGGCTATGGGTTACGTTACGTAACGTAATTTGTGACAATTGGGATTCCACGCTTGGCTGCATTGATGTGTTGAACAGGTTGTGTAAAACCTGCGATTCCTTGATCGGTTAGTGTATAGGCTCCCAAGAATTTTAATGCAGCATAGTATCCGTCGACTAATCCTGGTCCGTGAGCCGCCTTTTCCCCAAAAAGTGCCCAACATACCGTGTATCCATTTTTCTTAAGGAAGTGCGTGAATTCTCTTTCTCGAATCAAAAGTGCGCCTGGCCCTGGCGCATCGGCAGTTGGGTCAAAGGCTATGATAGCCGAGGATTCGTTAGCGAACTCTGCTCCGCGTCCAGTCCAGCGCAAGTTCATTCCATTAAGAATGTCTGTTATCGGCAATCTCAACGTAAAGCTATCATCGATAGAACAGTCGTAGCTACTCAAAGCGGCACTATAGCCTACTGACGTATGCCGGAGTTCCACGGGGCAATCACCCTCGGGTCTTCTCCAACCTACGTCGCCAAAATATGGTCGCTGGAAGTACTCGGACGCAGCGGACCAGGCATACTCTCCTAGAAACATTCCGAAAACCGATGGTGAATCGCGCCAAAATCGGCCCCAAGTGCTAATCTTCTTTGCCCAGCTAATAAAATCCCCAGCGTCAGTCTGCCGCACGAGAAAAGCCTCGACAAATATTACCAAATCACGTCGCTCGTCTTCCTCATGGTCGAATTCTTCTTTTTCTGTACGGTTCCACCTTAAATGTCCATTCAAATTCAACCATGTATTGTTACTTTGCGGCTCCTTCACACAAAGCAACTGCGGGATTGAAGGAACGTCATTACGTTTGCTCCATGTGACGTAATCGCTGGAACCCCAATCGTCATATACAATGTCGCACCACCAATTTCGAGCGTGAGAAGCCCACACGGTACCACCCACAGCTGTTGAAAGTGTACAAGATGGGTCAATGTCTCGCTCGTTGTTTTGCCATGGACCGTCATAGGGAAAAACAGATTCTTCTCCATGAAAATTGTCTCTGAACTGGAAGTGATCGGACATAAACGCCAATATCTCGTGATAGGCAATCCATTGATATTTTTTACCTATACGTTCCGCTTTTCTCGCCTCGCGACCAACTGGCCGGATTTCATGAGTGTCAAAGTACCCGAATCTTTTCGCTGTCCAGCCCAAGTTAAAGACTCGCGAAATGATATAGCGTTGCAATATTCGATGATCAAAACGCGGCGGCATGTGACCATTGCGCATCCTCATTAAGCACTTTGCAGCAACTGCGTGTTCTTTAGTTAGGGTCGCGAATAGACTCTTTTGAGATTTAATAAATGCAGTTTTTGCTGAGGCCCGCTCATGGTTAGAGTTACCCGCATTACGCCCCTGATCAAGGTAGCCTTGGAATTTTTGCCATGCATGGCCGTGCATTGATGATTCCGAGTTTCTATAGTCATTCCACGCTTTATTTTCCGCCGCTGAAAACTCTTTAATTAGTGAAACCTCGCGCTCTCGGGCAGAAGTCCATCGTGGTTTCGTCAGACGCAAAGGTAACCAATCAGAATTGTATCCTATCACATATGTTGCAAAATCGTCATTGGTAACCGACCTGATTACCTCTCTACGGCCATAGTCTCCTAGATGAAATGCACGACGAGCATCATCATCATCGTCGACTAGCAATTCGATTTTCCTCTTAGACGAAATTCGCGGCCATCGACTTGAATACGGCGGTCGAAATAACGTCTCGTCAATTCTGATATCGGCGCCTAGGTGCAGCGCACGCTCAACTGTGCCCCGAGCATAATCGCGCAAAAGAATATGTGGTGGCGGCAACCCGTTCGTGAATACAAGGTCATAAATGGTTTGAGCCATAGTTCCTACCAGGAGGGCGTCGTTACACCGCATTGCAACCCCGTATGCCACGGCATAAATACGTTCCGAAATATAAAGATCGTCGATTTCTGAGAATCGCTCAATCAGCCGAATTGCAGCAGGCAAACGAGATGTCAAGAGGATTACTAAAGCCTTAGTAGTTTTGTCCCTGAGAAATCTATTTGAAGATGTAAGCATCCAAGCAAGTGTTATTGCGCATAAGTCTGTGGATTCATCAGACAGTGGCGTGTTCGGCAAAAGTGTCTTTGTCCAATGAAGTAAACGATCGATTGCACCATTTGTTTGATAACTCTTGTGCAGAAAAGTACTCCACCATGCATCACGATCCGGCAACTTTTGTCGCCTAAGAGTTTTGTCGAGAAACAATGCATTCAATGGGTGTTTGGGGAGCGTGGCGCACGTTAAAAGGACCTCCAACATATCATGATGGTCATGCTCGTTAGTCGAGCATCTCCTTATCGCATCAAGTGTGGCATCGGTGAAAGCATTAGAATCACGCCAAATTAGGCTCTGGCGAAAGATATCGCGAAAACCCCATCTATCATAGAGCTCTGGTGCTAAATCGGTAAGTTCCGCATGCCGAAGTTCTGGAAGCTGCATGCAAAATGATTCAATGATGCCGGACGGAACGCGACATTTGGGATCGCGAAAGACTGCAAGCGGAGCCTCCAAAACAAAAGCCTTGCTTGGATTTAGCTCATGTACGTGCGTTTCGATCAGATTTCGCGCAAGTAAGTGGTCCGCAAATCGTTCATATGAAATCTGAACCACCTCCGTCACGCCGTTCGGTGCGGCATAGATCGCATCCTCTAGTAGTAGACCTTCTGTTATCAATCCGCGATAAAGGGATGTGGAATGGTTTCGCCCGGGAAGAAGTCGATTAACTAAAGTTAGAGCTTCAGTTCTTGGTATCCAACGCTTCCCCTCAATTGCTAAAGCACCACTAAAGGCTTTTAACGCGTCAAGGACTAAGTTGTCATTTGGGTCAAAATCTAATTGAGCTGAAAGGCGTCTGTTTGCCCCCTCTATGTATAGTCCGAATATCTGAGATAGTCCGTGGAAGCCGCGTGGTAATCTGTGCTCACCCATCATTTCAAGGCCCTTACATAACGTCTTTAGAAAAAGGGGATTGCTATATTCGGGGACTAACATTGGTGTCGACGGAAGCTCTAGGCGATAATACGTGAAGAACGTTTTAATGGCGTTGTACTCGTGATCTGCAAACCCTTCATGGACTAAAGTGATTGCAAGGTCGCGAGCTGTGTGATCGGGGTCGACTATGTCTTCATAAGGAGTGCGCACTGATAAGACCGTAGCGATCCACGGAGATCGCTCTATACGGGATAAAAATGAAGATAGATGCGCCGGCCATAGAATGCGCCCATTTCCTTCATTAATCGCGTCGATAATCAGTACTGCCCTGCATCCAGCAATCTGAGCTGCACATTCAAGGGAACCAATTATTTCCTCGGCATTTGCTCCTGGGATACCAATCATGTGGGCCATTTGCGTCCAAGGGTTGTCTGACCCTGAAACCATTGCCCCAACAAAATTAAGGTGGGCATGCCCGCCTTGAGGCGGTTAGTGGTTAGGTCGCACAGAAGATGGGTTTTTCCTGTCCCAGCCCGTCCGGTGACGATCAGTACGTTGGCCTCTGCGAGACTGACGGAGTACCTTATTTGTTCTCGAACGTCCTCAAGGATTGCCAAGAAAGACATGATACTGTATCTTCGCTCGCTGTATGGGTTTGCGTAGTGAAATCCTCGCTCGCGAGTTTCCTTCTCATGGCTGTATTCCATTTCGCGATTGAACAGTTCGGACTGCAATAATGAACAGCTTTGTATTGCCGCTTCTAACGCACACAATAGTTCAGTAAAATGTAGAGGACCCGTCGGGACAGGGGCGATAAGAGAAAAGTACGGCAAGAGCGCGTTTGCTTGATCCCAGAAGGTTGAGATTTGAGAATCAACAAGTTCATTGAGGGGTTTTTCTGCGATATATTTTAGTCTGCGGATTTCACTTCGTATATCCTTAATTCTCGCTTTAATTGCATTGAAGAAAATCTCAGTGCGTCCAAAAGCTTCAAACTGGCCCGCGATTGGCAGGGTCACATGAACTTCGGGGGTATAGCGCGGTCCAGCGACCTTTATCGCTTCTCTGAGGCGCTGATCAAACCACTCCAAATCGAAGCCACGCTTTCCGAACCAAAAGAATACACGGCCAATGTGTTTGGTTTGGGATAGCCGTTCAAGAAGCTCATGCTCGCCCCACCAGACGAATTTCACATCCATATTCAGTTGAGCAGCCCAATTCTTCCACTTTCGTACGTGGTCGTCCCATTTCTCTTGGGCTGATTTTCGACCCTTAATGCGTGGATCGGAACGATTCAATGGTACGCAGACGAGATATTTAACAAGGCGTGGGTGTTTTTCTAGCGCTGTTTTGACCGATTCGTCAATCTGCGACCATTGCGCACTCCCTAATGTGTCGAAAAACTTGGATTGCCATCCCCATTCGCTATCATCCTCAAATATCGTCAGACATTCGACACCTGCGTCCGGCGAACCTTTCGGGTTAAAATCCTTCCGTATTGGAGTTTCTGCTTCCGCCAGCTGTACACATAGCGCCTGAAAGCCGTCGGCCTGCGAACGGTTCAGAACGCGGATGGACTTCCAATCCAGAGTAAATGTCATCTTCCAAACTTCTCCACGTTTTTTAGAAGTCTACATTCTAAGGCGGGCGAACTACTAACTCGGTGTGCTCAGACGAGATCTCCCAGCTTGCTAGGTGACACCGGCGCGAGTGCGCAGGGGCGTAAGTTTCCATGCGGGTATTCATCGATTAGAATTGCGCATAGGATCAAGACACGAAGGCATTGACGCAATGGAACTCACAACCAACCGTCTCCTCCTCCGCGAATTCGTCCCCGACGACTGGCCGGCGGTATTGGCGTATCAGTCGGATGGGCGTTATTTGCGGTACACGCGGTGGGATGCGCGGAAGCCGGAGGATGTGCGGCAGATGGTGGAACAGTTTGTTGCGCAGCAGTTGGTCGGGCCGCGGGTGGAGTTTCAGGTCGCGATTGTGTTGCGCGGGACGCAGGAGTTGATTGGCAATTGCGGGATACGGAAGGCGCGGGCGGACGCGCATGAGGCGGAGCTGGGCTACGAGATTGCGCCGGAGCATTGGGGGCGAGGGTACGCGACGGAGGCGGCGCGGGCGATGGTGGAGTTCGGGTTTGGGACGTTAGGGTTGCACCGGATCGCGGCGTGGTGTGTCGCGGAGAACGCCGGGTCGGCGCGTGTGCTGGAGAAGATCGGCATGCGGCGGGAAGGCGTGTTGCGGGAGAAGGAGTGGATGAGGGATCGGTGGTGGGACACGGTGGTGTTTGGGATGTTGGAGACGGAGTGGCGGGGATGAATACCGAGCGTCCGCAGATGACGCAGATTTTCGCAGATGAAGATTTGAACCACCGATGGATAACGATGAACACAGATAAAACATCTAACGCATAGCCGCTAAGGAACACGAAAGAAATAAAAAGGCTTTAAGCTCGCGGCTTTTGTGCTAATTAGGCGCGCGGGGACGCGCGCCCTCCCGCGCCGCGCGATTCAAATACAGAGAGGGGCTGAAGTCAAAGATGCCACGCGGGGAGGCGGCGCCCTCCCGCGTCCTCGCGATTCAAATACAGCGGGTTGGAAATCCGCGCTCCGTGGAATTCCGCGATGATGCCGCTGTGAGGTACAATTTGGGTGGAATTCGGAAAGCATGGGAATTAGCCATCGGCGAGGAATCATGGACAAACAATTGACGATGATCTATTGGAAGGGCGAGCATTTCTGGCTCGGCAAGTTCCTGGAGCTTCCTGACATCATGACACAGGGGGAAACGCTTGAGGAATTAGAAGAGAACATGCGCGACGCCTATCGGATGATGGTTCTGGAGGACGTGCCGGAGGATTATCAGATGAAGGAACTCGCTTTGTGAAACGGGCGCACCTGGTTCGCGCGCTCGTTCAGAACGGTTGCAAGCTTCATCGGCACGGGTCTCGTCATGATATCTACATCAACCCTATTACGGGCCGCAAGCAGCCGGAGCCGCGTCATACAGAAATTGACGAATCGCTGGCAAAGCACATTCTGAAATATCTCGGCGAACCGAAAGAATCGTAGTCTTCGCCGCAAAGCCGCGCAAGAGAGAAAAGAATATGAAGAAGGTTAAAGAGGCAGTAGACGAATTAAGGCCGGAGTATGACCTGAAAAATCTGCGCGTGCGGCGGTTGGGGCCGGGTCGGAAGCGCTTCGGAGAATCGGTTGTACGTCTTGAGCAGGACGTGTCGGAGGTGTTTCCCGACGCGGAATCAGTGAATGAGGCGTTGCGGTTTTTGATTCGGATCGCGCGGGAGCGGGGAACAACACGGTAGTCCGCAGATGACGCAGATTTCCGCAGATGAACCACCGATGAATTCCGATTAACACACAATGCATGGCCGCAACAAACGCAAAAAGGCACAGAAAAGAAACGTTGATTAACTCGTCCCCAGTCCAGACACCCCCTTGTATTTTTCCAGCGCTCAAGTGCAACGCGCTGGCCATGTAAGTACGGTTCAACTGCGCAAATCTGCGTCATCTGTGGACTATCGGTGTTTATCAGTGTTATCGGTGGTTAAACAACGTGTTTCCAGGCACAAAACTGTCCCTTGTTTCGCCAACACCCCCCCCTTGAATCGCCAAAAAAGATCCATGCACCCCCCCCATCAATCGTGTAGCTGCCAGCTCTCATGTGCAACGTGCTGGGCGAATAAGTACGGTTCTTCTGCGAGAATCTGTGTAATCTGCGGACAAGCGGGGGTTCCCGCATTCATCGGTGTGAATCGGAGTTTATCGGTGGTTAAACGCTCGGTACGTCGATCCACTTCCGCTCCTTCCACGACTGCAATCCCAGTTCCGCCAATTGCACGCCCTTTGCACCTTCCCTTAGATCCCAGCGGAAGGGTTCGTTGAAGGCGATGTGGCGGAGGAAGAGTTCCCATTGGGTTTTGAAGGCGTTGTCGTAGGCGATGTTGTTGGGGACGGTTTGCCAGCCGGCGCGGAAGTCGATGGGGCTGTCGATGTCGGGGTTCCAGACGGGGCGCGGGGTTGTGGCATCGGACTGGACCCAGCATTGGCGGAGTCCGGCGACGGCGGAGCCTTGTGTGCCGTCGACGTGGAGCGTGAGCAGGTCGTCGCGGCGGACCCGTGTACACCATGATGAGTTGAACTGGCACGTGATGCCGCGGTCGGTGGTGAACAGGGCGTAGGCGGCGTCGTCGGTATCGCAGGTGTAGGGTTTGCCTTCTTCGTCCCAGCGTTGTTTGATGTGGGTTGCGCCGTGTGCGAAGACACTGGTGACGTTGCCAAAAAGGTTGTCGATGACGTAGCGCCAGTGGCAGAACATGTCGAGGATGAGGCCGCCGCCTTCTTTTTTGCGGTAGTTCCACGACGGGCGTTGGCAGGGCTGGCGTTCGCCGGTGAACACCCAGTAGCCGAAGTCGCCGCGCACGCTGAGGATTTCGCCGAAGAAGTTGGTGTCGATGAGGTATTTCAGTTTGAGCAGGCCGGGCAGCCAGAGTTTGTCTTGTACGACGCCGTGTTTGACGCCTTTGGCGACGGCGCGTTTATGCAGATCGAATCCGTCTTTGGAGGTGGTCGCGACGGGTTTTTCGCAGTAGACGTGCTTGCCCGCGGCGATGGCTTTGGTCACGTCTTCAAAACGGCGCAACGTCGTTTGCGCATCAAAGTAGATCGTGTATCGGTCATCTTTGAGGAGCGACGCGAGATCGGTGGAGTAGGCGAGGCCCCCGTGCGATTCAGCGAGGCGCGCGAGTTTCGATTCGTTGCGGCCAACAAGCACCGGTTCAGGGATGACAGTTGTGCCGTCGGGTCCGGTGATGCCGCCGTGCGCGCGGATCGCGAGGATCGAGCGCACGAGGTGCTGGTTGGTGCCCATGCGGCCCGTGACGCCGTTCATGATGATTCCGATGCGTTGGGTCAAGATCGCGTTCCCCCATGGATCAGTTTCACTTCGCCGCGAGTATGCAAGTGTAGCGTTGATGGGAAGTATGGGACAAATGGGACGTATGAGACTGGTAGGGATTATATGCTGAAGCTACGGTGGGCCGGGAGGCGAATGTCAGTGCAACGCGCTGTGTGGTTATAGGTGCAGCCGCATGACGATGACTTCGGAGGCACGGAAGCCGTGGCGGGTGTAGAAGCGTTGGGCAGAGTCGTTTGTGGCGTCGGTGAGGAGGGAGATGCGATGGAATCCGTTCGTTTTGCACCAGTCGATGGCCGCGGTGATGAGTTGTGAGCCGATGCGTTTGTTGCGGTAGTCGGGGTGGACGATCATGTCTTCGAGGATGGCGACGTTTGCGCCGAGCGCGGTGCTGATCGTGAAGAGGAGGTTTACCATACCGCGCGCGCGACCGTGTTCCCGCCAGACGAGAACGCGGCCGGTGACAGGCGCGGCGATGATGCGGCTGAGTCCTTCGCGTTGGCGGGCGGCGTCGGGATTGAAGTCGGATTCCTGTGTGAAGAGAATGCCGAGGAGTTCCGCGAGTTCGGGGATGTCATCGTGGGTTGCTTCGGTGATGTGCATGAATCATTCAGGTTTTTGGTTGATGGCGCGCTTAGGGGTTCCCGAACTGTGTAGCGATAAGTCCTCGTCGCGTTTCTTGATTTCGTTGGTGGGCACGATCGATCCGATTACGATGACGCTCACTGGAAGAAAGCGAGTTCAACGGAGTCCGGAGTAGATCACATAACCCCACGCCCCGAGCGCGAGTCCGAAGGCAACCGTGCGCGTGATTGACAGCACAATCTCGCGGCCAACGTCGAAGTCTTTGCGCTTGCGCTCGAACAGGAGCAGGCCGTAGAAGCCGAGCCAAACAATCGTCGCGGCGATGGCAGCCCACATCGCGCCGAGCGACGGCAGGAAGATCGCCAACGCCGCCGGCAACGCGCTTGGCGCGAGGTACCAGACCGGTAGTGAAGGCGCGATTATGGGTTCCACGACATCCAACTTAATCTCCCGCTTCGGAAAATCTTTTGCAGTAACGCGCCGTCGTTGCGTAGTTGTTTCCGCCATCATTTTATCCCCCGAGTGCACGCGACAGTCGCAGCCCATCGCGCACACCAATTTGCACCGTCACTCCCGGTCGAAAAACGCGAGGTACGGTCCCCCGATAATAACCCTCATAAGATACACCGCCAGCTCCATCGCATGGTAATCGCCCCACATGCACGATTCGCCCTGGGGGACCTGTTTGCCGGCGGGGACGTGGTCCCAGCCGTTGGGCCGGTGGTAGACGGTGTGGAGCAGCAGGCCGTCGTGCTTTTTGTTTTCAGATAAATATGGCGGCGTCAGGACGGTCCGCGCGACGGAAAGGCCCGCCTGCGTGTAGCGTTTTCCCTTTGTGCCCAGCAACTGGCCGAGCCGCAGGAGGCCTTGCGCGGTGATTGCGGCGGCGGAGCTGTCCACCGGCTCGTGGGGATTGTCGATTTGCGCGGGCCGGTCGAGGTAGCCCGGCATGTGCGCAAGGCCGGGCGCGCCGGTGTCCCAATAAGGGATGCCGTCCGCCGGCGTGCTTTCGATGTAGAAATCTGCGGCGGCAGTTGCGGTCATGAGGAAAACGGCCTGGACTTCTTCCTTGCCGCCGTAGGGATTGAACTCGTCCTCCGGCATGGTGGTAAACGATTCGAGCAGTTCCGCGTAACCAAGGATGATCCACGCGAGGCCGCGTGTCCACGTGGTGAATGGCGAGTAGCCCTGCTGCGTGCTCGGGCAGCGGTAACGGCCGCCGGTAGTGTTGAAGATGCTCTCGTGCGCAACGCGGCCACGGACGTCGTAGGTGTCGCGGCCTTCGCCGTAATAGACGTTATAGCGCGCGGTGGTGAGGCCGTGTTCGATCGTGCGCACGAGCAGGGAGATGCGGCGGTCGTTCTCGCCCATCAGGCAATGGCCGAGTTGGTGCGCGAGGACGAGCGAGCGGCACGAGCGGATGGTGTCGCAGAAGAGCGAGTGCGGACCGTTGAACGAATGGATATAGCCTGTGCCGTCGTCGATGGTAGTCCATCGCGCGGCCTGCACTGCGCCGGACGTTTTCAGGGCCATCTCGTAGAAGTGCAACGCGTCGGCGGTATCGGGTGTGCGGCCTTCGCGCGCGAGACGGCGGAGGTTGCCGTAGGTGGAAACATTGTTGAAGCCGTGATCGTGTACGCCGATGTGGCTGACGTGCGGCGCCATGTACTGGATTGTGTTTTCCCGGCCCATGCTTAGAAGTTCTTCGTCGTTGGTCGCGTCGAATTGCAGTATCTGGCAACCGAACTGGAACCCCTGCGTCCATTCCGTCCATCCGCGGGAGGTGTAGCGGCCGTTGCGCGTGAAGACCGGCGCGCCTTGGGTGGGGTCCCAGGATTTATTGAGCTTGCGGATTTTGGGGCCGGCTATTGCGAAGAAGTTATCGAGCGCATCGCGCAGATCGGCGGCGCGGATGGTGTTGTCGATGATCACGCACTGCTCCTGAATACAGTTCATTCGCTCTGCGGCGAAGTTTGGGAGCGCATAGGATAACGAATGGGCTGGATCGATTACGAGGACGAGCACGTGCACGATGAAGACCGCGTTACGGCTGTGGCCTTGCAGTGTGGGATTAAATTCGCTTTCACAGAAACGCGCGATGCAGTCCCATACTAACTGGACTGCATCGGATCATCACTACCTTCCGGTGGTGCTATGTAAAGCTTTTAGCGGGGCGATTCGCCTACGCGCACGTGGATGTTGGCTGTGGGATTCTTCGCGGGGTCGGCGTTGGTGGTAATGCGGCTGGCGGGAATGCCGTTTTCCATGAGGAATGATTTTACGATCTCCGCGCGGCGCGCGCCCATCTTCGCGTTTGTTCCGTCGATGAGGACGGTCTGTGATGGGTGGGCCTTCATGAACTCAATGAGCTGGTAGCACGACTCGACGCTTTCGGGGCGCAGATGCGTTTTCTTGAAGTCGAAGAATACGGGACCGAAAGTGACTGGCGCCGGTAACACGACCGCGGGGACCTCCGCCGCGGCCATTTTCATGTAATTGCCGAACGACACGCGTTTGTGGACCCAATGCACGTTGGCGGGGTCTTTAAATTCGGTTGGGGCGCAACACTCGGCGGTGCAGTTGGCGTGGGATTTTGCGCAATGCGCGCCGCAGGATTTCGAGCCGCAGTGCGCAGAATGGTCTGCCCAGGATACGGGCGCGGCCAGAAGCCCGATGACGAGGCCGAAGAATCCCAATCGATAGAACGTACTCATCTTTGTCCTCCCACTGACTGAACCGGAAGCATTATACGCTATTTTGTCAAGAGTTGTCTAGACAATTTTTCAGATAGAGGCGAAAGCCATCGAATCGGCGTTCGGCTGCTACATTTCGCGACTACAAAAAGATGGCGCGCGGGCCGTCCATCAGGTCAAAAAGGTCAATTCCCTGTTGTTTCAGCAAGGCATTCAACCGAACAATCGGCAGGCCGAGAACATTCTGGTAGCAGCCGTTATATCGGGCGACCAGCAACGTGCCGGGCCCATCGACGGTATAGGCTCCGGCGCGATCGAGCGGTTTTACGGCGTGGAGGAAGTGGCCGATTTCCTGTTCGGTCAATTCCTGGAAGGTCACATCGGTACATTCGTAGCCTTCGTTCGTATTGCCGTTGAAAGCGGTGATGGCGAGACCGGTGATGACCTGGTGCGTGCGTCCGGAGAGCCGGCGGAGCATCGCGCGGGCATCCTCAAGATCCACCGGCTTGCTCAGTACGTGGCCATTGAGAAAGACCAGCGTATCCGCGGCAATTACAAGGGCAGGCGTTTCGAGGCGGACTTGGACGTCATCGCGTTTACGGCGCGCGTTGGCGACGACGATTCCGGTCGGGTCGTCGCCTTCATCGATTTCGGGGGCATTGCTGGGCATGACCTCGAATTCGATCCCCAGCGCGGCGAGCAGAGCGCGGCGGCGAGGCGAACCTGATGCAAGGACGATACGCATTATTTTTGCGATTGCGGGGGAGTGGAAGTTTCGGGCAAGGTTTTCCCTCCGGGGCCGGCCAATTCGGCCTTTGCCTCGTTGATGATTATGCTCGTTCCTTCGGGAACGTGAAACCGCACAGCGGAAGCGGCATCGGCGTCGTTTGGCTTGTAGTCGCGTATGCTGACGCGGACTTCCGCGTCGTCGTGGTTAAATGCGCGAATTTCGCAGGGGAGAAAATCTTCCGCGCGAAGGTACAGCCGGATTTCGCGAAACGGCTGCGCCGGTGATTCGTCATCCGTCGCTGCTGCGATTTCCTTGGGGACGAGTTTCAACGCGTGCGCGCCACAAGCATCCGGCTCTGGTTCGAGCAGGGTCACGTCATACGCTTCGCGCAAGCGTCCCGGGTCGTTGTCGAACGCGATGAAAAACGCGTCCGCCTGCGCGCTGTCGCCGACGTCATAGACCTGCACCTGTTCGAGATCGGCTTCGTATTGGTACGCGCGGAGCCCGTTGATGGCGTAGATAATTTTTGGATCGTAGTATTCGAACAGGAGCTGTTTGGGTTTTGCGTAAGCAATACGACCCGTGCTGCGGAGGGTTTCATCCGGGGATATATTTTCCTGGACGAAGTTGGCCTGTATCGACGCGATTTTTTCGCGTTTCGCGACGAACTCCTTAAAGAAGTCGTCAAGCGGTTCGGCGGTTGCGTTAAAGCTCAACAGCGCGAGGGCGGCCAGACCCAACCGCGCAACGGTACTATTCATCTTTACCATCTCCAAAATCGGCGTTATCGAACGGGGACTGTTCTTCGGGAATTTCAAGGGTATCGGCGATTTCCCCGGTGACTGATTGATCCCCGGAAACTGTCCCAAGTTCCGCGATCTGAGCGGAGACGCGTTCGACCACCGAGGTCACGGGTTCCTCGGCGAATGCGAGGGGCGAGTCGTTGAAGGTTGAGGCGCCGACTTCGAAGAACCCTACCGGAGTGGCGATGGGGTCTTCCGGCACAAGACTGTCGATAAGGCGGCGATGCGTTTCGAGAATGGCAAGCATTTCCACGCGCAGTCGCGACCGCTGGTTTTCGAGCAGGTGAATATCCCGCGCCAGGTTTACCGGCAACTTACTCGCGTCTTCCTGTGACTTGGCGCGTTTGATCTTTGCCTCCTCGATAATCACGTTGGCCTCCCGGCGGGCCATGTCCAGCATGTGTTCGCCGTGTTGATGCGACGAAAGCAGCGCGGTGCGCAGGGCAGCTTCCATTTGCTGAAACTCGTCAATGGATTTTCGCTGTTCATCAATCTTCTCGCGCAACTGCCGGACCTGGTTAATCATGCCCTCGAACACGTCCGCGACGCGCTCGATGAAATCATCGACCTGGCGCCGGTCGTATCCGCCAATGCGAGCGCGGGAAAACTGTTGGTTGAGCAGATCGCTGGGCGAAAGAATAATTTCATCGCCAAGGACGTCGGAAACCAACTTGTCGTGTTTCATTGGGTACGCTCCGAACCAGACTGTGCCGAATGGCCCGAATTCATTTTCTGATCGAGCTGGCCAGACAGCACCTCCCGCGAAGTGAGTTCGCGAGTCACCGTGTAGGACCAGAAGGCGATGTTGCCTTGGGTCGTATCGAACCAGGCATCCAGATTTTCCTCGACATAGGTAGGCCATCCGTCATAGATTTCCGCGGAGACATCCGCAAATCCATCGACCGCGGTGACGCACCACGACCAGTAATTGCCGTCGTTCAGGAGATCGCGATTGATGCCGTCGCACGCAGTGCAGCGCTCGATAGCGGCGACGACAATAGGAGAGCCGGCATTCTCCGGATTATCGATGAGCGCTCTCGCGTGCGCAATGTGATCGGGATCGGTCAGAGGAACGATAAACGAATCGCCGTGGAAGGTCTTTTGCTCGGAGACGAGAAAATAAACAGCGTTTGGATCGAGCCGGGCGCATCCGGTCAGCGCGACGAGGAGCAATGGAAGTAAAGCGAATCGGCGCATGTTATTTCCCCAGTTCCCTTGCGCGCGCGACGGCTGCGCGCAAAGCGCCCGCGACGGTCGCTTCGAATCCCGCGGCCTTTAGCGCATTTAGCGCGGCTTCGGTCGTGCCGCCTTTCGAGGTCACCTTTTCGCGAAGTACGGCGGGAGGTTCTCCCGATTCGCTCAGCAATTTTCCCGCGCCCAACAACGTCTGCGTGGCAAGCCGCGTTGCCTGGGAGTGCGTTAATCCTTCCACGACGCCGGCCTTCACAAGGCATTCTACGAAATAGAAGAAATAGGCCGGGCCGCTTCCGCTCAGCGCGGTGACGGCATCGATAAGGGATTCTTCGACAAGTTCGACGATCCCGATGGATTCGAATATTGCCTGTGCGACTTCCAAGTCGGAATCGGTGCAGTTCGCCGCTCGGGCGATGCCTGCCGCACCGGCATTGACGAGCGCGGGCGTGTTCGGCATGACGCGGACAATGCGAAACTCATCGCCAAGGCGTTTGGCAATGAAACTGATGGAAATTCCCGCGGCGATCGAGATGACGAGCGTCTTGGGTGTAATGCCGGGCGCAAGGGATCTCAGGGCCTCGTCCATGGACTGGGGCTTCACCGCGAGAACGAGCGCATCGCAGTGCGCGGCCAAGTCCGAAGGATTCTCGAATGTTTTGATGCCGAGCTCGACGGCTTGCTCGCGCTTTTCAGGGTCGACGTCGAAAGCGGCGAGTTGCGCGGCTGAAACCGCGCCTTGCTCGATTAGACCGGCAGCGATTGCGCGCCCCATATTTCCGAATCCAAGAAAGCCAATTGTCGAGGTCAGCATCACGGTGGCATGTCCTTCGTTGATTGCACCCGCGCAGAGTGTAGCATAGGGATTATTGGACGAGCACGACAAGCACGGACGGGTTATACTGCGGAAAAATGGGGAACTTTTATGAAAGCGATTGAGATTCGGGACGCGTTTGGGTTTGAGCATTTGGCGTTGGTGGACAGGCCGGAGAGGTCGCCGGGGCCGGGGCAGGTGTTGGTGAAGGTGAAGGCTGCGTCGCTGAATTACCGCGACTTGCTGACAATTCAGGGATTCTATAATCCGAAGCAACCGTTGCCGCTGGTGCCGTGCTCGGACGGCGCGGGCGAGGTAGTGGAAATCGGTGATGGGGTGACGCGCGTGAAAACGGGTGATCGCGTTGCGGGATGTTTTGCGCAGGGCTGGATCGCCGGACCCCCGACGCGCACAAAACTGCAAAACACAACGCTCGGTGGGCCGCTGGATGGCATGCTGACTGAATACATCGTGTTGCACGAAGACGGCGTGGTGCTGGTCCCCGATCATTTGAATGATGAAGAAGCGGCGACGTTGCCGTGCGCGGCACTTACCGCGTGGAGCGCGCTTGCGCGGCATGGTCACACGCGGCCGGGGGACACCGTGCTGGTGCTCGGCACGGGCGGCGTTTCGATATTCGCATTGCAATTTGCGCGGATGATGGGCGCGAACGTGATTGCGACATCGAGCAGCGACGAAAAACTCGAGCGGGTGAAGGAACTCGGCGCGGCCCACGGCATCAACTACGCAAAGAATCCGCAGTGGTCGAAGCAGGTGCGCGAATTGACCGGCGGCGAAGGCGTGGACCACGTCATTGAAGTCGGCGGATCGGGCACGCTGACGCAATCGATGCGCAGCGTGAAGATGGGAGGAACGATCAGTTTGATCGGCGTGCTCTCCGGTCCCGAGGCGCCGCTGAACCTCACGCCGGTGCTGATGCAGGATGTGCGGATGCAGGGCGTGATTGTGGGGCATAGAGAGGCGTTTGAGGCGATGAACCGGGCAATTACGTTGCACCAGTTGAAGCCGGTTATCGACAAGGCATACCCGATGCGGGATATTTACAACGCGGTGGAGTATATGGCGGCAGGGAAGCATTTTGGGAAAGTGTGCGTGCGGATCGCATGATTTTAGATTTTAGATTTTAGATTTTGGATTTTAGATTGGGGAAAGGACGCGCGGAGACTTTGAACGTGGAGTGCGAACAGTCGTTTTTGTATCGGGGATTTGCTCTCTCCTTTAAACCTATTGGATTCGAAATATGAACCAAGCGGAGTTTAAGGCACGGACGAAGAGGCTGGGATTAAGAGTCATTCGGCTTGTGAACGCGTTACCGAAAAACATGACTGCGCAGACTATCGGAAGACAGCTCCTTCGCTCCGCGACTTCTGTCGGCGCTAATTACCGTGCGGCTTGCAGGGGAAGAAGTGCGGCGGATGTCATAAGCAAACTCGGTATCGTAGAAGAAGAAGCGGATTAGACCCTGTACTGGCTGGAACTGTTTGTGGCTTCGGAAACTCTGCCAAAAAAGAAGCTCGAATCATTGATGCGCGAGACAGATGAGATTTTGGCCATGATTGTGGCTTCTATACGAACGCTGCGGGGTTTGAATAAGCCGAAACAACTCGCGAGGGCTTCGGCGACCACGAATCTAAAATCCAAAATCTAAAATCTAAAATCGGCAGTGCGCATACCTTGTGGTATAATGTCATCCGACAAGTGGCTCGTTGTGACGAAGGCGCACAATGTTGGGCGGCCGGGATGCGCGATGACGCCGGGAAGGAGGTGGTCCAGCCTATGTGTAGTCCGAGTACGTGGTCTCCTGATGCCAGGGTTGGGCATGCCATGCATGTCATGAAATTGAGCAATCTCGAACAGGAGAATCGTTCAGGCCCGTCGCGTTAGGAGCGCGTTCAGGACTGTTTTTCCAGGGGCCGTGCCGAAAGGCGCGGCCCCGTTTTTTTTTACCACGAAGGCACGAAGGGCACGAAGACAAGAAATTGAAAAAAAAGAAACAGATTTATTCGGGAGTTTTCCGGGGTGTCTCGCATCTACGGGAGGTGTTTCTTGAATTTCTTCGTGCCTTCGTGGTGAAAAAATCCGGGCATTGACTTTTTTGATTACATGTGTAATTATAGCGATTACAGATGTAATCAGAAAGGGATGATGCATTCAATGCGGAACTTACCGGGTATCTCCGTTTCGGAATGGGTGGTGATGCGGGTGATATGGGACAAATCACCGCGGACTGCGAATGACGTGGTCGGGGCTTTGGAAGCGGAGACGGCGTGGAGCCCACAAACCATCAAGACATTGTTGAACCGGTTGGTGAAAAAGAAGGCGCTGGGGTACGAGGCGAACGGGCGTATCTACCACTACTACCCTCTGGTGCAGGAAGAGGATTGCGCGCGGGCGGAGAGCCGGTCGTTTCTGGAGCGGGTGTATCGGGGCGCACTGACACCAATGCTGTCGCATTTCCTTGAATTGGAAAAGCTGAGCGCGGAGGAGATTGAAGAACTCCGGCGTGTTCTGGACGAGAAGGGGTCTTAGTCATGGACAACTGGATGACGAGCGCAATCGGTTTGTTGGGTTGGGTGATACCGACGTCTTTTCAAGCGGCGGTGCTGGTGGTTTTAGTAATGGTTGTGCAGGCTGCGTTGAAGCGCAATCTGACACCGCGCTGGAGCTATGCGCTGTGGTTCGTGGTGGTGGCTCGGCTGGTGATGCCGGTAGCCCCTTCGAGCAGTATTAGTGTCTTTAATTTGTTACGGCTTCCAGAAAATTTCTCCACTCAGCTAGATTTGCCTCAAGGAAGCTGGTCGTATGTCGGGGCCGCGCCAGGAATTGATAAACTGGAGTTCCCGCCACCGCCGGACGCAAACGAAATCTCTGCTGGAGCGTCAGCGCTGGTGGCTGGTTCCGCGGATGTGGACCGTTCCGTGAGTAGCACGCTTACGGTTTGGGGCCGCCTGACTGTCGCTTGGATCGCGGGAGTGATCGCGCTGGGCTTCGTTATGGCTGTTAACAACATTGCGGTGCTGCGGCGTGTGCGGCGGTGTCGTCCGGTGATCGATCCGGCGGTGTTGAACGTATTAGAAGATTGCAAGGAACGGCTGGGTGTTGCGACGCCGATGACTGTTGTGGCGGTGGATTGGGATCGCGGCCCTGCGCTGTTTGGCTGGATACGGCCTCGAATATTGATTCCGAACGCGTTGGCGCGCGATGCGGACCAGACAACATTGCGGCATGTCTTCATGCACGAAGTAGCGCACCACAAGCGCCGTGACATCCTTGCGAATTGGCTCACGTCGTTACTGCTGCTCGTGCATTGGTTCAATCCGCTGTTATGGTTTGCGTTTCATCGCATGCGGTCTGACCGCGAGCTGGCGTGTGACGCGCTTGCGCTCAGTGCTTCAGATACGGATGAAGCGAAGTCCTACGGTAACACCATCCTCGCGCTGCTGGATCGCTCACGCGCGTTTCATTCCGTCCCCGGAGTTGTGGGAATTGTCGAAGGCAAGTCTGCCCTCAAAAGGAGAATCGCGATGATTGCTTTATTCAAGAAAGGCTCGTACGGCTGGTCGGCGCTCGCGCTCGCGGTGATCGCCATACTGGTTTGTATCGGATTGACAAATGCGAGCGTGGGGACCGATTTAATTACCCAGCCGTCAACAGCGCCGCGAGCAGAATCAAGCAGTACTTTATCGGATGCATCATTCATCGTGGCCAAAAATACTGAACCAACTCCGGAATGGGCCCTTGTACAACTTGACAGCGCGATTAGTCTGGAGTTCGAGGAAACGCACCTTCAGGACGTGCTTCAATACCTGAGTGATTCTACCGAACTTAATTTCGTGATTGACGCCCGCGTGGTGCGGTCTAAAAACGAAGTCACAGATCCCACCCATCGAAGCGTGGGTACGGTCAGCAGCATTAAACTCAATAATGTGACCGTGCGCGCGGCGTTGTCGGCCTTGCTGCGTCCAATGGGATTGGACTACGCCTTCGACGATGGCTACATCTGGATTTCATCACCCGAACTGCTGAGGGATGAAGGATTTAGAGCGCAGATCGGGACACGTTCCACGGGCGCGACTGTCGAAGCCGTTCCGGTAGTAAAACCTGTTCCAGTAGTAAAGCCCGTTCCGGCAGTAAAGGATGGAGCGCAGCAAGTTGAGCGACCCACACTTGGTTCGCGCATAGGAAAACCGGTTCCATCGGCGAACGAAGATGTCGCTCGCACTATGCGGGAACAGATCGCTTCGGATCAGAACAACCTCAAGCAGTTGGGTCTCGTGTTGAAGATGTATGCGAATGACGAGGAAGGCTCGTATCCCCTAATCGATGAACGCGCGGGGCGAATCATCATGGACCAGGAATCGGTGTATCCGGAATATCTGAGCGATCCAAAAGTGCTGTTGAGTCCATGGGTGGAACGTCCCGGAACCGATGATGCGGACGCGTATTTCGACGATAGGAGCTATTGGTACATTCCGTATGCGACGCAAGAGGAGGCAGCAGGACTGAAATTTGTGGAGACCTATCGCGAGACAGTTGTCAAGGGAACTCCGTTGCCGCAGGAAGTGGGTTTCGAAGGTAAGGCCGCGCAGAAAATGCGATTGTTGCGAGAGGGAATTGAGCGGTTTCTAATTACAGACATCAATGACCCCACGCAAGCCGCGACACAGCAAAGTAAAATTCCCGTGATTGTGGGCAGACCGCGCAGCTGGCCGGACGGAAAAATGGGGGCCAACGTGTTGTATATGGATGGGCACGCGGAATTTGTAGAGTATCCGGGGAAATATCCGATGACGGAGGCGTTTATCGGCGCCCTGTTGGGATTGGATGGAATTGAGAATGCCGCGGGAGATTCAGTCAAGGAAATTGCCGTAATAGAATCGCGTTAAGGAAATTATTAAAGGGCCGCGCCGAAGGGTGCGGCCCTTTTTTTTCACCACGAAGGCACGAAGAACACGAAGTAAGAAAGAATGGCCGCGAAAAAACGCAAATGGCGCAAAAAAAATATGACCACGGGGACACGGGGAGCACGGGGATTTGAGAAAGAATAGCTGCACGAAAAGCCTAGCCGGAAAACTTCGTCAAGAAGGCACAATTCGAGGAATTTCTTCGTGTCTTCGTGGTGAATGGTATTGGGGTTGGCAATTTGCGGGTTGGCGTGGGAATGGCGGAGAATGTGCGTTGAGGAGATAGAATCATGAGCACCATTACCATATCCCTTCCAGACCTGGCTGCGGACTTGCTTCATGTGTCGCCGGATGCGATGGGAGACGAATTGCGCATGCTGGCTGCGGTGAAGTTGTATGAGATGGGCCGCATGTCTTCGGGCGCGGCGGCGGAGTTCGCGGGTATTCCTCGCACCGTTTTCCTTCAGAAGCTGGGTGATTACGGAGTGGATACTTTCGATTTCAGCGAGGAGGAATTTGAGGGCGAAGCAGACCTTGCGTGATTTGGTTTGTGACACGTCTGTTATACAGTATTTGTATCAAATCGAACTTCTTCATGTTTTACCGTCGATTTCGACCGTAGTAAGAATCCCAGCGGCCTTCTTAGACGAACTCAATGCCGGGATCACGCGCGGCGTGGTGCTTCCAGACGTTCAAACAATTTCCTGGGTACAGGTTTGTGGCGCCGATTATTTTCACAAAGTTTTGGATGCGTCGGGTCTGGGCGCAGGTGAACGAGAAGTGTTGAAGTGCGCCATAATAAATATACAAGAGACGGTCGCAGCGCTGGATGATCGCATGGGGTCGCAAAATGGCTATGAGACTGGGTATACCGTACATTGGCACCTTGGGATTATTAGTCCACGCAAAGCAGGCAGGGATTATCCAGGCGGTCGGTCCCAAAGTCGAAAAGTTAACGAAAATCGGTTTTCGAATTTCTGCCAGGGCAATGGTTTTGACGCTAAAGGCAGCCGGAGAATAATTCGAAGTTAATGGGCATAGAGGGGATGAATGTGAGAATAGATAGGTTGCGGGCCCGCCTCGCGAATGCGGATTGCGAGGCGTTTTTGAGTTTTGCGCCGGCGACGAACCAGTGGTTGACAGGGTTTCGGGGGTCGACTTCTGCGGTGATTGTGACGCAGGGCGATGCGATTTTTTTGAATGATTTCCGGTATACGGAGCAGGCGGCGACGCAGGTGATGGGATTTAGCTTGCAGGAGGTGCCGGGGAACATCCAGATGCGCGCGGGCGAGAAGCTTGCGGAGCTTGGCGCGGCGTCGGTTGCATTCGAGCCGGGGTATATGACGGTTGCCGATCTCGACTACACGAAGTCGGCGTATTCGGGCGAGCTGCGGCCGGCGCCGGATATTGTGTCGCCGTTGCGGATGGTGAAGGACAAGGAAGAGATCGACACGATCCGGGCAGCGGGCGCGTTGGCGGAAGGGGTGTTGGCAGACCTGATTGAGACGTTGAAGCCGGGCATCACCGAGCGCGAGTTGGCGGCGAAGTTTGAATTCGAGTTCAAGGCGCGCGGCGCGACCGGGGCATCGTTCGATACGATTGCGCTGTTCGGGTCGCGGGGGTCGTTGCCACACGGTCAGCCGGGCGACAAGCCTTTGGAGCACGGGGATATTGTACTGCTGGATTTCGGATGCAGGCTGAATGGGTATTGCAGTGACTTGACTCGAACTTTTGCCTTCGGTACGATCCCCGGCGCTTGGTTTGAGGACATTTATCACCTCACTCTGACTGCGCAACGCCGCGCGCTCGAGGCCGTGGGTCCGGGAAAAGCCTGCCGTGATGTAGACGCGATTGCGCGGGACATCATTACGGAAGGCGGTCATGGCAAACACTTTGGCCATGGTTTGGGTCACGGTGTCGGGATAGAAATCCACGAAACTCCGCGGCTCAACCCTGAGTCTTCGGCGGTTTTGTCGCCGGGCGTGGTGGTGACGGTTGAACCGGGTATTTACCTGCCAGGGCAGGGGGGAGTCCGCATCGAGGACCTTGTCGTTGTGACGGAGGACGGATGCGAGAACCTGAGTAAGGCTCCAAAGGAATTGAGGGTTTTGGGAGTATGATTTCGACGGCGGAATTCCGGAATGGGCTGGTGGTTTTGCAGGAAGGCCAGCTCATGGAAATAATCGAGTTTCAACATGTGAAGCCGGGCAAGGGCGGGGCGTTTGTGCGCACGAAGTTCAAGAACGTGCTTTCGGGCCGCGTCATCGAGAAGACCTTTCGATCGGGCGAAAAAATGGAGAACGTGCGGCTCGAGGAAGCTGGCTGGCAATATCTGTATCACGACGGGGATTTGTATCACTTCATGCATCCGGAAAGTTACGAGCAGATTCCGGTGGGTGAGACGACCGTCGGCGATAACGCGAAATGGTTCAAGGAAAACATGATCGTCAATCTCGTCTTTCACGACGGGAAGGTGATCATGGTTAAAGTGCCCATCACGGTGACGTTAAAGATTACGAAGTGCGACCCCGGCATTCAGGGGGATCGCTCGACCGGCGGAACGAAACCGGCCACACTCGAGACGGGCGCGGTCGTACAGGTGCCGCTGTTCGTAGGCGAGGGTGAAACGATCAAAGTGGATACACGCACTTCGGCTTACATCGAACGCGCGTAACACACCGTCAAGCAGTAGTCCCACGGGGAGGTCTGCGCATTGGATTTGGATAAACTTCGCGAGCTGATTGGAATATTTCAGGAATCCGGTCTCTCGGAAATTGAATTTGAAGAAGAAGGTCGCCGCATCCGGCTTACGAAGAGTTTGCCGGTGGCCGAGCACCCGCAGCATGTGATCGCGCACGTTCCAGCGGTCGCGCCATCGCCGGGGCCATCAGCGGCCGTGCCCGCGCCCGGCGTAATTTCCACCGTGTCCACGGAAGCCGAGCATGACGAGTCACTCGTCACCATTGAATCGCCCATGGTCGGCGTGTTCTATGGCTCCCCGTCACCAGGCGAACCTCCGTTTGTGAAGGCGGGGGATATCATCGAGGAGAACCAGGCGGTGTGCATCGTCGAGGCGATGAAATTGATGAACGAGGTTGCGTCGAAATTCAAATGCGAAATTGTGAATGTTCTTGTGGAGAATGGGGAGCCGGTGGAGTATGGGCAGCCGATGTTTGCGGTGAGATTGGTGGAGTGACACGCGGGATGAAGAGGATTGAGAGTATACGCCATGCAAAGGCCTGCGACGTTTTGTGCTCGTGCTCGTCATTCGTAATCGCACTCGTTACTCCCGTTCCCGAGTTAAATCGGTGAATCGGGAGTTCGACCACGAGAAACTTCACGTCTACCGCGCCAGCCTCGAATTTGTCAGGTTTGTGAGTGACTTAAACACGCTGATTCCTTCACGCCACCGGAACGCGCGAGACCAACTTACGCGCTCAAGCCAATCTATCCCGCTCAATATCGCAGAAGGGAATGGCAAACGGCATTTGGCGGAACGCAAACGGTATTTTGAAATAGCGCGGGGCTCGGCCATGGAAAGTGCCGCGACCCTGGATGTGCTGGTTACAGTCGCCGCTGTTGATGCGAGCCAGACTGTCACGGGCAAGGAACTACTTTTTAGAATTGTGTCGATGCTGTCAAAAATGACGGACCAGCGCGAGAGTGCCGTTCGTGAAGATGGTGTTGCGTATGTCGATACTACGAGTGACGATTACGAAGACGAGCACGAGCACGAAAAAGACGGGGCGAGGGAAGGTGGCGCGGGTGAAACCGTGACTGTGAGCTAATCAACATGTTCCGCAGGATACTCATAGCAAATCGCGGCGAAATCGCCGTGCGCATCATTCGCGCTTGCCGCGAATCGGGGATAACCTCGATTGCGGTGTACTCGCAGGCGGATACCGAATGCCTGCACGCGTCCCTTGCCGATGAGAGTATTTGCATTGGTCCCGCTACCGCTGCGGAGAGTTACCTGCACATTCCCGGAATTATTACCGCGGCAGAAATTTGTGATGCGCACGCGATCCATCCTGGTTACGGGTTCCTTTCCGAGAACGCGAAGTTTGCGGCGATGTGCCGGGAGTGCAACATCGGATTTATCGGGCCGAGTCCGGAAGCGATCTCGTTGAGCGGCGACAAGGCGGTGTGCCGCGCGAAGGTAAAAGCGG
>JAWXCN010000160.1:0-4649 GCA_034408725.1 Candidatus Hydrogenedentota bacterium | reverse complement strand
TCCTAACTCCCTTTGTCCCCATCACCCGCTAAAGCCTTGCCTATCTGATAGGCGTCAATTCGCCGGAGCAGCGAGCTGTAGCTCACCCTTAACAACTTCGCAGCTTTCCGCCGGTTCCATAACGTTTGCCGTAGTGCGTCTTCTATCATAGCCCGTTCAGTCTGTTCGACCGCTCGTTGCGTCGCTTCTTTCAATGATACGATTTTTTTGGCGACCGCCAGTTCTCGCACCCCGCCGTTATGAACGGTCTCCCGAGGCCTCTCCGCGGAGGCAGGTGTGTCGCGCAACTGGTCATCACCAAAGAGCGATTCGACGTCACCGGTAGTGACATATTTTTTTACGGACGCTCCGAGCTCACGGATGTTACCCGGCCATTGGCACTTGATCATGTCGTCGATCAGGCCGTCCTCGATCGGGAGGTACGGCTTTCCGAGGCGCTCGCAATAGTTATAATTGAAATGTTCCGCGAGCACGGGAATGTCTTCACGGCGTTCCCGCAAGGGCGGCATCCGGATTATCATTTCGCTCAACCGGAAAAACACATCCTCCCGCATGCGACCTTCGAGCACGGCCTGGTCGAGAGCGACGTTGGTCGCGGCGAGGATACGCACGTCTACATCTATGGGCTGGACGCCGCCAATTCTCATGAATGGCTCGCCGTCAAGGACTTGCAACAATTTGCCTTGAACAGTATAAGAGGTCTCGGCAATCTCATCAAGAAAGATGGTCCCGTTGTTCGCCAGTTCAAACCGGCCTGGCTTGGACGTCCGGGCGCCCGTAAACGCCCCGCGTTCATACCCAAACAACTCGCTCTCCAAAATACTTTCGGGAATTGCCGGACAATTTACTTTTATAAACGGCTTTCCATAGCGGTTGGAATGCTTGTGCAGCAGGCGCGCGGCAATATCCTTGCCAGTGCCACTTTCACCATTCACCAATACCGTGAGCTTTGATCCCGACAGGCGATGGATAAGGTCTCGTACCTCTTGGACGGCATCACTGATACCGAGCAAGTCCTCGTTGAGAGGGGCATGTACGATCTCTTCGTATGACCGTGTTGACGAAGCCATTTTCAGCCTATTGTCCTCCCGTGAACCGCGGATAACGCTGCAAAGTCCACGTGCCCGAATCGCCATTGTATCCAACATACCGTTGGTCGCCGGCGATCATTCCACGGGAAGACAAAACAATTGTCATGCCAGACCACTGTTGACTACGAAAAATGTAATGAGAGTCGGCACATGTCATCAAAATATTGTGTCTATTGTTCAAAAGCTACCACATATTGACATTTTTGGTCGACGCTCGAGCTAGGAAGTTTTCGCCCGAAAACACAAAAGAGGTTCACAAATGACAAACTTTCGTTCCTTTTGTACAAAATTGATCTTACAACCCATCAAGGTTGTTGTCACTTTGCGTATGCTTCGTGCAGGCCTGCACGGCACATCGCGAACTTTCAACGTCGCGCTTGGTCGCCAAGCAAGAATTCGGCGCGCCGGTGTCAATCGCTGCGAAGGGGGGTAGACCGTCTGTGATAAATAGCCAAAGCGGCGCCTTGGGGACCGCCGCAGTCCCAATAGGCTTCCTACTAAAACTTGGTGTTTGGAATGAGGACTATTTGGACTGCGGTGGCGAAGCGGGTAGCGCAGACACCGCTTTGGCTGGTCATCGTCGACGACTTCGGTCCCGCACACGGGGGAGACTCTGCGCTCGGGGAGGGGACAGCCACCGGCATCCAAAACGCGATGCAGGTGACAGTCCCCGTTGGCGTGCGCTGCGGGATTTGTGCTACTCCGAATAGGCCGATTTTCGGGGGGATTGACGGCGAGGGGTGCTGGGGACTCGAACTAAAACGTAGCCGGCGAGCCTGGGGGGCTCGCCGGCTACGTTGATAATCTCGCGGCCACTCACAGCGTGGCCGCCACACGTTAGGAGGTCAAAGTTAAGACCGCGCCCGGATTTTCCGGTAGGCAACGGTGGCAATACCCATTCCGAGCAGAATCAGCGAGCTTGGTTCGGGTATGACTGCACGATTCAAGGTGATCTGCACGAGTATGTCCTGGAAGTCCTGATCGCCGATGTTCTGCTGTTTGGCTTCGCCATCGACTATGAAGTCGTAGGGCAGGTCTTCGAAGCAGAGCAGATAGGTATCGGCGAATCCCGTTTCGAGGATCAGGACATGGGTTTCGCCCGGGGTCGTCTGAAACTGGCCATCGTTCAGATGAGCCTCCGAAAACCAATTGAAGAATACGCTGTCGTCGTCAGGAAGTACGGCATGATCGTAAAAACCGATCGTGCCAAGGCCGGTTGCGTCGACCGTGACGGGATCAGCGGTGATGAAGCCCTGACCCTGGTTCGGGCCGGTGTTGTCGAAAGGCCCAAGCACCTGCGTCATGTTCAACGTGATTTTCGAGTTGGACTGGGTGTAGTACCCAATATTGTCCTCGAGGAACGACTGGCGCCACAACGCATCAAAGCTGATAGACTCAACATCGTCATCAAGGGTGATCGTTTCCCACCCAGTTTGCAGGGCGAGGAAGTTGGGATCATCTGTACCGGTAAAAGATGTGCCGTACAATTGATTGTATATATCAAAGAGGTACGGCTCACCCCCGTTGGGTTCCCCGGGAACGATGACGGCGGCCGCGTTGAGCCCGATGAAGAGTGCCGCGGCAATTACCGTTAGTTTTGTGAACCGCATAATACCTCCGTCTTTTTCTCCGGCCCGAAAATTAGGCCGTCGTTCCAAATTTGCCGACTTCTGATTGAACTGTAGTGCGTCGGCTTTTGGGCCAACCCCATGCACGTTCTATGGAGAGCACATTTTGTGCCAGTTCGATATCAATTCCGGTAAGTGATTATGAAACAAGGTGTTGCCGCACCATTTCTGGGGTCACCGCGCCGCACGAAATACCTGTCCGCTCGAATGGTTATTCAACCTTGACGAACAAATTGTCAAGTAATACTGAAATTGGTGAACAGTCAAGCGAATTCAGATACACCCTTGTACAGCTTGGCACTGCACATCATTACCCTTAGCTTGTCTACTGTACACTCTTGACCCCCATTTATGTCAAGAAGAAAATTCACTTTCGGTGCGAAAAACCATTATTCCGGAGGATGTGACAATAAGATTGGGGACTGAAAGGTTAATTCATCGCTATCGCCGATCCAGGCCATACTGTTCTATACGGCGGCGAAGGGTTTGGTAACTGATACCAAGAGCGTCAGCCGCCTTGCGCCGGTTCCATTGGTGCCGCTCAAGGGCTTCGTGAATCTGTTCTCGCTCCTCAGCTTCAGTTGCGGCGATCTGGGCTGGCGCCGGATTCGCATTTGGCATGGGCGTAATTGACGTTCCGCGGTTGCGCTGGCCCGTGGACCTGTCGCCCAAGGGCGCTTTGCCGAGCGCAAGCCATCGTTTAATGGTGCTTTCCAACTCACGCACGTTTCCTGGCCAGGGATGGTGCGTGAGGCTCGACAGGTCTTCGGCTGATAACTTGAAATCATTCTCCCCAGTGAACCGGCCATGCTTTTGGAGAAAGTGCCGCACCAAGAGAGGGATGTCCTCCTTGCGCGACGCGAGTCCGGGGACCCAGATGCACACTTCATTCAAGCGGAAGTAGAGGTCTGCGCGGAATGAGCCGTCACGGGTCCGTTCCTCAAGATCGGCATTGGTTGCGGCGATAATTTGTACGTCGACGTGGATCGCGCGCCGTCCGCCGAGTTTGGTGAATTCCTTGTGTTCGATGACCTGGAGCAATTTCGCCTGAAGGTTGGGGTGCATGTCACCGATTTCGTCCAGGAAAATGATGCCGCGATTGGCCAACTCGAACCGTCCGGGTTTGGCGCTGACTGCGCCGGTGAACGCGCCTTTTTCATATCCGAATAACTCGCTTTCAAGCAGTTGCTCCGGCAATGCGGTGCAGTTTACTTTGACGAAGGGTTTGTCCGATCGGCGTGACAGCCTGTGAATTTCGCGCGCCACCATATCTTTGCCGGTGCCGCTCTCGCCGCGAATGAGGCAGTTGAGATCGGTCTGAGCAACCTGCTTGATGACAGTGCGCAATTCCTGAAGTGACGCGCTGATGCCAATGAGGAGGGAGGGATCGCTTGCCCTGCCAATGTTTGGCACGGCGGTCCGCATGGAAGTAACGCCGCCGGAATTAAGTGCGCGGGAAAGTGCGGAGCGCACTTCGGAGAGGCTGAAGGGTTTGGGCAGAAAATCCGCGGCGCCTCGCCGCATGCATTCGATGACCAACTGTGGCGCGGAATCCACGGCGACACAGAGCACGCGCGGGGCGCTGGGCAGGTTGATGAACATGGCGAGCACGTCTTGCGTCAGACCGGCTTCGGGCAGCAATTCGAGGATGATGCAGGCGAGGTGCTCCTCGTTTGCCGTGCCCATGGCGTCCGCGACCGACCCTACGGCGATGACGTCAAACCCGGATTTTTGCAGTCCCTTCTCGAGTGCCCATCGCACGCCCGGGTCCGTGTCCACTACCAGGACGCGGGGCGAAGACTGGCGGCCGGCATCCGAATCGGCTGGCGCATGAAACATTAGCGAACACCTTCGGCCCGCACCGAAACGGTAGTGGCATTTGGGGGAAGTCCGACCGCACAATTGCGCGGCCTGTCCCCGGCAGGTTGGG
>JAWXCN010000159.1:0-16453 GCA_034408725.1 Candidatus Hydrogenedentota bacterium | reverse complement strand
GTGGGGCGCGGCGTGGCGATGCGATATGTTTGACTACCAACCCCTGCTCATCGAGAAGGCGGGGCAAAGATGCGGTCCCGGCGAGAAGGTCGAGTTGTTTCAGAGCGATCCCGGCGTGGTAATGCCGTCGCCTTGGGCGTGGAAGCAACGCGGCCAATCCGGCAAATGGGTGAGCGATCTCGTGCCGCACCTTGCCGGATGCGCCGACGACATGGCCTTCCTCCACGCGATGGTGTCGAAATCAAACGTACACGGCCCCGCGACGTTCATGCAGGCGACAGGTTTTGTCATGCCCGGATTTCCCGGCATGGGCGCGTGGATCGCGTACGGACTCGGCAGCGCCAATGACAACCTGCCGACCTTCGTAGTGTTGCCCGACGCGCGCGGGTACGCGCCGAACGGCCCGAAAAACTGGAGCTCAGGGTTCCTTCCATCGACGTTCCAGGGCACGATGATCAAGCCCAGCGCGCCGAATCCCATTGCCGATCTGTTCCCACCAGAAAACTCGTTCGCAACGCCCGAAAATGATCGCGCAAGCCTTGCCGCGTTGAACGCGCTCAACCGCGAGCATGCCGCATCGCGCGAGGGCGATTCACGCCTGGATGCGCGTATCGCGAGTTATGAACTTGCGGCGAAACTGCAGGTGAGCGCGCCAGACGTACTGGATCTTACCGGCGAAACCGATGCCACGAAAAACCTCTATGGTCTCGACGAAAAAGAGACCGAAGACTTTGGGCGCAACTGTCTTGTTGCGCGGCGCATGCTTGAGCGCGGCGTACGGTTCGTTCAGGTGTGGAGCGGCGCCGACAACGGCCACCCGCGCCGCAACTGGGATTCGCACGAAGACCTCGCGCGTGATCACGCGATCATGGCCAAAGGAATGGACAAACCCGCCGCAGCGTTGCTGCTCGATTTGAAAGCGCGCGGCATGCTCGACGACACCATCGTCATCTGGACAACAGAGTTCGGCCGCATGCCATGCAGCCAGGGCGGCGCGGGTCGGGATCACAATCCATTCACGTTCACTTCCTGGGTTGCCGGCGGCGGTTTCAAAGGCGGCACGACATACGGCGCCAGCGACGAGTGGTCCTACAAAGCCGTCGAGAATCCCACCTACTGCTACGACCTCCATGCGACCGTGCTGCATCAACTCGGCATCGACCACACCCAACTCTCCTACCTTCACAACGGCATCGACCGGCGATTGACCGACGTGCATGGGCACGTAATCCGCGAGATATTGGCGTAACCATCCGGAGGCCGGATTTTCCCCGCCCACTCTTCCAATCGTTCACGTAAGAAGCTGGTTGGAAAACCCGCGCTACTAATTACCTTGCATAAAAATCCGCGCGCGCGGTGTCATTATGGGTAACAACAAAAAGTTTTCTCGCAAGAACGTTTCTCGCTTCAACGATGGTTGTTCCTCCGCGTGCGCTTCGCATACTCGTTCCGAAAGACGGTGAGCGCTGGAGGGCGGGGTCCAAACATAAGATTAAATGGAAGCCCACGGACGCCGCTCTATTTTGGCTCGCTGGCCGTCAAGCCATTTATACATAAGCAATTAGGCGGTTCTACCGTCGCGCGTCCGACAAACGGTTGGTCTTCATTTCTTGACGGCCTTCCGCGCTAAACGCGGAATTGGCGAAGGCCCGCGGCGAGGACGCCACAGCTACGTGGGGGCAAATTACCAGTAGCGCATGACCCCGCAATAGTCTAGGATGAATGCAACCGATTCCGATTTCGCACCATTGCCAATGGTCTACATAATGGGAGTCGGTGAGGCGGTCACGGGAGGACCGTGGCGGTGTTCTGCGTTGGCGATTACGATGTAAACATGGAAAAGGAGAGTGTGTCATGAATTGGTCGTTGATCAAGACGCTAACTTTCGTTCTGATGTTTGGTGTATTGGTGCTTTCCGGTGCTGCCCAGGAAACGAAATTCGACGAGGGCAAACTGTACGTATGGGTGAAGCGGGACTACGATTCATGGGAAAACCCGCTCCACACCGAGTTCATCATGAACGGGGAGACCGTCAACATTTTTACGTCGGATACCTTCGAGCCCGTTCAACAGTACATAAAGCCGGGCTGGAACGATGTCACGATCAAGACGACGCCCCAAGAACCGGCGGAAAACGCGAACTCGCTCATCTTTCGCATTGGCCCCATGTTCAAGGACCCGAAGGATTCCACCCGTTTTGTCATGAACCCGGTGTTGTGGGAGTTTCGCAATGACACCGATTGGAAGCTGAAAGACGGCCAATACTCGCACCCGTTGGGGCCAGACGTGCAGGACGTAACGCTCAGTTACCGCCTGTATTGGGCCGGGTTGGAACACGAGAACGCGAAACTGAATGCGGGCGATTACGTGTTGCAGGCGAAATCGGACTACGGTGGGTGGAACACGCCGGTCGGGGCCATGGTGTTCGTCAACGGCGTTGCGCTCAATTCTTTTCTGCTTGGCGACCGGCAAATCGTCATCACTTCGTTGCTGAAGCCCGGTAAAAACGAGATTAAGTTGGTGTCGTCGCGGGTCAAGAACAGCTTGACCAATAACGACATCAAATTGTCCGTCGGCGGTCCGGCCGAATGGTACGCGGATAAGAACCAGTACATGCTGAAACCCGTGAACGAGTTCACAGCCGGACAGGGCTGGATCAAGGAAGCCAAAACCGGACAGCTAATCACTTCCGCCGATGCCAACGCCGACACCATCGAGCGTACTATTGCGTTTATGATAAAGGCGCCAAGCCCGACTGCGCCGGCCGCGGAATAGGCTTCTCGCTGTTTTGTCGTGCCATCGCGCGTGATCGGGGAAAAGCCCGGTAGGCCTCGGATCCCTCAGCAGCGGCATAGATACGAAGCGATCAGCCAGCGATGGGTTGAAGTGGAAGCAGGAGCGAACCCTGAACTCGAACTTTAGGCCGGGGTTCCGCGACGAAACACCCGCCATCGCGACAGACCGCGCCAGACATATTCGTCGTCTACCTCGATCCCGGATCGACGATACGCCGGGGACATGGATTACCGTGTGGCGATCCGAAAATCCGCTTAGGGGAACGGTAGGGAAGGACGGCGACATTCTTTTTTCGCGCTCGGTGAACAGCGGGCAGACTTGGAGCCGGGTAGGGATCGTGAACGATAACGCCGCGACGGACTTGGGCAGCGACGAATTTCCACGGATCGCGTCGGACGGATATGGGACGTGGGTCGTCGTATGGAATTCCAACAACACGCTCGACGGAAAAGGTTTCGGAGACGATCACGTTTTCTATTCCCGATCGACGGACAACGGGACAACGTGGAGTCCCGTCGCGGAGATCGATGCGAACGCGGCCACCGATCCGGGTTACGATATCCAGCCGGCGATCGCGACTGATGGTTTCGGAAACTGGGTGGTTGCCTGGACTTCCGGCAACGACCTCGGCGGCACAATTGGCGGCGAGGGGGACATACTCTTTTCCTGCTCGACGGACAACGGAATAACATGGCCGGAAGTGGACGCGCTCAATGCGAACGCGGACTCGGATCTTCCCGGTGACTTTAGCGTTCGTGTAGTGACGGATGGAATGGGACACTGGACTGCCGCATGGATTTCAGAGGGTGTGACGACCGGCACGGACAACGACCTATTGGTTGCTTCCGCCGGCCTGGAAGATCTGAGAGTGCTTGCCCCCGAGGGAGGCGAGCGATGGCGGACAGGAGGCACGAAACGAATTCGCTGGATAACCAGCGCAGGTGCGGGAGACCGCGTGCGGATTGAGTTGCTTCGCGGAGACGAAATCGAACGGACACTCCGGGAATCGGCGCCCAATGACGGCAAATATAAATGGACGATCCCCGATGATATCGTTCCGGGTGAAGACTATAGGGCGCGTGTGATTTCGACTGTTAATTCCGAAATCAATGATACGAGTGATCAAGCGTTCGAGGTCACAATCGCCGGGTAAAGGGCGGTACCCAGGCGGCATGTACGCCATCAGCTTCCTCACGGGCCATCTGGTAAACGGCTGATGTGAAAGCACATGGATGCGCCGCATTCCGACATCCTCACCTGATCTAAACTACATTCCCCTGGAAACCTCCATTGTCCCCAGAATCGACTCAACGATCTCTATACATTAGACGCAGGAACACGTGAACCATGGCTGATGCTTCATACAAGAACGACGGCGACATCGTCCGAAAGATTTTGACCGGTGACCGGGACGCTTTCGGTCGCCTGGTGGAACGCCATTTGCCAATGGTGCATGCGCTTGTCCGCGCGAACCTGGGAACGATGGGCGATGTCGACGACATTGCACAGAACGCCTTCCTTGCCGCCTTTACGGCGCTTGACAAACTTCGGGAACCGGAAAAATTCGCGGGTTGGCTCGCGACGATTACCCGCAACGAATGCATGCGACACGTCAAACTGCAGCAGCGTGAACGCCACAACGCCGGAGTGTGGGATGGGTTCGCGCCTTCAGAAATCGCCGAGGACCCGGCACAGCGGGAGCTTCACGAAATGCTTGAAAAGGCCGTACGCGAACTTGACGTGCAGCACCGCGAAATCCTGCTTCTCTACTACTTCATGAAAAAAGACATGAACGAAATCGAGGCTGTCCTCGGAATTTCGCGGGAGAACGCCAAAAAACGATTGCAACGCGCGCGGGCCGCGCTCGAGACCCACATTGTCGAAAAAGTGGATGAACTGATGGAAGGTTATGCGCCGCGCAAGGAGCACGCAGTACGCGTGGTCGGCGCCATAGCCGCAGTTCAACCGGCATGGATTGTTCCCGCGTTGGGTGCGACAGCAGTTGCCGCGCCTTTGGCAAAACTTTGGGGAGTACAGGTAATGACTACGAAAACAATCGCGGGTATCGGCAGCGCAGTCGCGCTACTTGGCATTGTCGTTGCCGTATCCTGGGGAGGTGGCCGGGATTCCGTATCGCGCTCGGAACAAGAAACGGAAACGCGCCTTTCGGATAGAAACGAAACACAACAAGGGTCAAGCACTCAGACGGAGAGCACGCGCGAAGATTTGTCGGAATCCGTGCGCGCGACAACGTCCAAGCCCACCACAAACACCATCGCGGCGGAAGACGAGTCACAACAATACGGAAGCAAGCTCGCCACAAAAACCAATCGCACGGCGACTATCGGTGGCAATCCGCAACGTACCGGATACGTCGATGCCCCGGCCCCGCTCACCAAGCCCGCGGTACTGTGGGAAACGGGCATGTCCGGCATGCCGGGAACGATGCCTTCCGTTGACGACACGGGCCGCATTTTTTCGAGCCATGGCGAAAGCGGTGGGGATTGGCTCAGCGCATATTCGCCGAAAGGCGAGCTCTTGTGGGAATTCGGTCCCGTCGATGAGCGGCGGAACCTGGCCGGTCCTGGCCTTCTCAGCAACGGGGACGTGGTCTTCGGGTTCCGCGACGGCGAGCTTCGCTCGTTCGATCCCAACGACGGAAGCGTGCAATGGTCTGCGCAACTGCGGCTCGCCACCAGCTCCTCCGCATTAATCGACAGCAATGACGGCGTCTATATCGAAGCGCCGACCGCGACCCGTTTTATGAAAATAGACGGCATGACCGGTGAAGTGCTCTGGCCGGAGGGCGGAGTTGCGACGCTTGACGTGACCGAATCGAATTGGTTCCGCGGATGGTCTGCAACGCTATCGCCGGATGAGCAACGGATGTACTCGAGTTTTGCGGAGGAACGCCTCGGGCAGGGCGCGCTGCAAGCGCTTGATGCTAACACCGGTGATATGCTTTGGCGGTTCACACCGGAGGGCACAACCGAGTTCCTGACCAATTGGGCCACACCGGTCGTCAGCGGTGATGGCATCGTATACATACAAGACGCGCAATCGGGATACCTCTATGCCGTCGCCGACAATGGCGACGCCGGCGCTCAACTTTGGGCGTACGATCCAGTGCAGGCCGGTATTGTTCAACGATTCGAAACCACGGATGAAAGTTACGGGATCAATGAAATCCAGGTGCGCAGTCATGATACGCCCCGCCTGGTCGCCACGGACGGCGAGGCAATATATATGGGCGTCTTTGGTTCACCCGCGTCCGTCCATGCCGTCACCACCGACGGTAACGGCGCATGGCACACTGCCCTTGTAGACGACGCAATTGTCGGAAGCCCGGTCGTCACCAATGATGCGGTCTATGTGTTGGGCGGCGGCGACCGCGACGTGCAAGGCGCGAACGCGCTCTACTGCCTTGATCGCAACAACGGCGAAATTCTGTGGCAAATGAACGTCGCTTCGCCCGGCGGCGATGTTGGGGAGAGCATAGCCATCGCGCCGGACGGCACGATCTACGTGGCAAGTACCGCCTTGGACGGCGCAGGCAGCATACTGCGCGCGCTTCGATAAATTGTTGTCGATTTGTGCGCTAGAGAACGCGACGGACTCGCATGATGACGGCCCTGTGGACATCACCTGCGCTCATCCGCGATGCTTTTTTTTCGCTCTTCAAGCCCCCATTCGATCGCCGCTTCATAGGGATCAGGGTCGCCGGGTTTCGGCGCGGGCGTGGCCGGCGAACCGGTTTCCAGCACGCTCTTGAGATCGGAGAGCAGCATCGGCCAACCTTCCGAAGTGCTTTCGAGCACGAGGGAACCAGGCTCGAACCCATCATGCGTGATGGTCAGTTTCGTCGCTTCGCCTAACGGTTCCAGCTCGAAGGTAACCTTTGAATGCCCTTCGCAACTGAACACTTCGTGGAACACCACATGCCAGGAATACGACAAGCGGCGGGGTGCATCGAACTCGATCACTTTTCCTGTAGTCGCGACACGGCCGGCCGGATCGACAATGTCGACGGTCGAGCCCACCTTCCAATCGGATCGCACCTGCGAGCCACCCCAATACTGTGCGCTCGTCGCACTGTCCGTCAACGCCTGCCAGATTTTTTCCGTCGGCGCCTTGATATAAATGGTGTATACGAACTCCGGTTTGCTCATGTTATCGATCCTCTTTGGCGTTTCGTTCCAGAATTTTCTTGAGTTCGTTCAACGATTGCAACCGCGACCGTTCGAACTTCGACACCCAGCGATCATAAACTTCATGGATCGGCGCCGGATTCAGGTAATGCAGCTTCTCCCGACCGCGCCAAACGGTAACGACCAGATTCGCTTCTTCGAGCACTCCAAGATGCTTTGCCACCGCTTGCCGCGACATGTTCAACTCTTCGCATAACGCGCCCAAGGTCTGGCCATTGTCCGCGCGTAAGCTGTCCAACAAGAATCGGCGGCTCGAATCCGCGAGCGCTTTGAAGACTTTATCCGTGTCCATCTTTTCCTGGCTCGATTATATGCAACCTGGCAGTTGCATGTCGAGATGGCCCGCGCGTTGTCTGTTAGTGGCCGACTTACCGTTTCTGGCCGCATCAATGCCATAATCGGCCAGGCGCGAATTTTGTGAACCCCAGAGGAAATCCATGCTGAGCTTGTCGGGGCTCTTATTCGGTCTTGCGTTGCTTATATTTCTCACCATGCGCGGCGTGGAGTTGCTCGTAGCAGCGCCATTGTGCGCGTTGTTGGTCGCCATCACGAGCGGTTTCGCCGTGTTTCCGCAGTTGGCCGCTGAAGGCGCGCCGAATTTCACGGGCGCGTATATGCAGGGATTCGTGGGTTTCGTGCAGACGTGGTTTTTCATGTTCCTGCTGGGATCGCTGTTTGGCAAGGTGATGGAAGCCAGTGGCGCGGCGGATAGCGTTGCGGCATGGATTGTTGGAACGCTTGGCGCGAAGCATGCCGTTGCCGCGGTGGTATTGGCGTGTGCGGTGCTCACCTACGGTGGCGTCAGTCTCTTTGTCGTTGCATTCTCGGTCTACCCGATGGCGCTGAGCCTGTTTCGCATTGCCGATGTGCCTCGGCGGTTTATTCCCGCCGCGCTCGCGCTCGGTTCGGTCACGTTCACCATGACTTCGGCGGGGTCTCCTGAAATTCAGAACTGGATTCCCATAAAATTTCTCGGCACGACCCCATATGCGGCGTGGAAAGTCAGTCTTGTTGTCGCGATTGCCATGGGTGTTGGCGGCTATCTCTGGTTGTCGTGGATGGTGCGCCGCGCACTGGCGCGCGGCGAGCGGTTCGATATTCGCCCGGATGATCCGCAAACCGAGGTAAGAGCACTCCCCGCCGTATGGCAGGGCATGGCGCCATTGCTTGCGGTTTTAGTCGTGACGTTTTTCTGGCACGACACGCTGAAGGAATCGGCGCTTATAGTCGCGTTGGGCGCGGGTGTTCTCGCCGGAATGATATTGAACGCGCGCCACCTTCGCGGTGGCCGCATGACCACGGTCGCCGCTGGCGGGGCGCTCGGCGCGCTCATAGCGATTGCCAATACCGCCGCCGTAGTAGGATTTGGCGGCGTTGCGAAATTAACGGACGGGTTCCAGACCGCGGTTGGCGTGATGACGTACCTGCCCGGCGAACCGTTGGTAGGCGCGGCAATTGCCGTGAGCGTGATCGCGGGACTTACCGGATCGGCCTCCGGCGGCCAGACAATCGCGCTGCCGCTGATCGCGCCGCATTACCTCGATCTCGGCGTTGACCCGCAGGCATTGCACCGGGTCGTGGCCATTTCGTCCGGTGCGCTCGACACGCTACCGCATAACGGTTACGTAGTCACGACAGTCCGCTCGATTTGCAAGGAATCGTACACTGCGGCCTATCCGGCGGTGGCGGCCCTCACGGTAATCGTGCCCGCGCTAGGGACGGCACTCGCGATCATTCTGTTCGCGTTTTGAGCACATTCCGGCGTGAATGATTAAATCGGCATTTGCCGCTGCGCTATAATTGCTTTGACATGTAATACAGGAGAAGTCCGTGGCTCGATTCTACCGGAGAAAAACGGTCTCGCTGGTCATGCTGTTGCTGGTGGCGCCGTTTGCCGAGGCCGGTTTTGGATTTGGCGGTCCTGCCGCAATCATTGCGAATGCGGTGACCGACTCGCGCGCGGATGGCGGCTCGCGCCTCGAGACAAACGGCAATGGCGTGTGGATAGCGTCCTGGCCGCGCGGCCCGGTGGACGACGAAACCGACGTGGTCATTTCGCGAAGTCTGGATAACGGCGCAACGTGGTCCGCGCCGCTTGCGCTGAATGCGAATCCGGAAAGCGACACAGTCCTCGATATTAACCCGCGGCTTGCAACCGACGGATCGGGAAACTGGGTCGCAATCTGGGTTGTGAAGGTAAATGACGACGAAGTCAACGCCGATTACGACATACTGGTTGCGCATTCGCAGGACGAGGGCGCCACGTGGAGCGCGCCGGACGTGCTGAGCGCGAAAGCCGACATCATTGCGCCGCTCGGAATTTCGTTGTTGTCCGGGACGCCGTCGCCATCGCTGGCAACCGATAGCGCGGGGAGCTGGCTCGCCGTGTGGAGGACCACCGTGCCCGTGAATTCCAATGGCGATATCGATCTGTTGTCATCAACATCTACGGACAACGGCGCGACATGGAGTACACCGGTTGCCGTGAGCGCCGCGAATGACTCCTTCATCGACGCGAGCCCGCGCGCCGCCGCCACCGCTCCCGGCGAATGGATGGTCGTATGGAATACTATCGGTTTCGTTATCGCCAATGGCCTGCACATTTCGCGATCCGGCGACAACGGCGCGACGTGGAGCCCGCCTGAAGCGTTGATTTCCTACGCGGACTCGGACCCCGTGCGGCACAACATTTCACGAATCGAGACCGGTGGCGCGGGCTTGTGGGTCGGCATCGGCGAATACGCGTCGCACGATGTGGGCGCGACCATTCCGGTGTTGACATCGGACTACGACATTTTTCTCATTCGATCCGAAGACAACGGGGAAACGTGGTCCGGACCGCGGCCGCTGTTGGAGAAACCTGGAAGAGACTTCAAAGACGACGTCATTCCAGTATTGACGACTGACGGCGCTGGCAGTTGGCTCGCGGCGTGGACGTCCCAGCGTCCCGTGAAAGCGAATGCCGATTCCGATATATCCGCCAGTTTCTCCCGTGACGACGGCCTAAGCTGGACCCCGGTGGTTGGGCTCAATTCAAACGCGTCCATCGATCACGGCAACGATTCGTTTCCAGGCATTCGGACGGATGGAGAAGGGAACTGGGTGGCGGTGTGGTCTTCAAACAATTTGTTGGACGAAAATACCGCTGATCTCGATACCGATATTCATGCCGCGCGCAGCACGTTCACGTTGGGCGACAAATTAATCATTTTGACGCCCAATGGAGGCGAGCGAATAAAACCCGGGAAGAAAACGCGGATAGAATGGTTGTCAATTGGCGGCATTGGCGATCAGGTGTCGTTGTCGGTATTTCGTGACGGAGAAGCCGTTTCGGTGATTAAAGAATCCACGGCCAACGATGGCGTGTACCGATGGAATGTTCCGGAGTCTCTGGCGCCGGGAAACGGCTACAAAGTCAAGGTCCAATCCGTGGAAAATCCAACGCAGACTGACCGTAGCGATCGACGCTTCCGCATTCGCGCTTCCCGCTAATTCATCACAACTCAGTAGGAGGGCCAAGTGACGAATGGCCGTCAGCGCAGCAGTTCGTCCAACTGCCTGAACGTATCGAGCTGGAACGTGATAATTCGGGACGCGCAATAAAACGTAAACGCGGTGTAGAGCAGAATCGCCGCTGTTGCGCCGAGTTTGGCCGCGACATTCATTTTGCGCGATTTCCACACCAGCGGCAACGCAAATGGCCCAAGCACGGTGAAGGCCAGCACAAGAATCCAGATTGGATTGTGATACCACGCGTCCGGTATTTGTTGCGGTTGCCCGCAATACGGGCAGTATGCGTGCGACGCGTCAATCGGTCTCCAGCATTTACGGCATGGTTTACGGGCAGGCGCCGCTCCAGGTGATTTGAATTGCCCGGTCACCGCGTCCTCATTCGTCGTTCCCCAAAATAGGCAAGTTCTCGCGAAATTCGCGGAGAAGCCCGCTCGTGGCGTAGAATTTTTCCCATGAAGCAAAATCCCGTCATACGCGCCAGTATACCCTTGTATGTCATGGCTTTCCTCGTCGCGGGTGTGTTTTCCATCTTGGCTGGGGCGCAGCAAGACGGCCTCGACGGGCTATTGCCTACGCTTGATACCTTGGTATCGCCTGATGCGCGCCGTTCGCTTGCCGAAGAGCTACTGCGTGAGCAGTCTCGCCTTCAATCCGAACTTGATGCGAATGTCACCCATGAACAACGAGCGGAATTGTCCGGACGGTTGCGCGCGATTGGGAGCGCATTACGGCTCGTCGGCGAACCGGTCGCGGCAACGCCTCTATTCGATGATGAAGCGCTCCGATTTTTTGAGTCAAAGGTGCGCCCGATTCTGATTGAGAAGTGCCATGCCTGCCACGGGGAGGAGAAGCAGAAATCGAACCTGCGGCTAGATTCCCGCGGCGCTGTATTAAAGGGAGGGGATCACGGCGCGGCGGTTGTCGCTGGCGACGCGGACGCAGGTCTCATGGTGAATGCGATTCGCTACACGGGCAAGATCAGTATGCCGCCGGACTCGAAGTTGCCGCAAGACCAGATCGATGCGCTAATCGAGTGGGTGCGCATGGGCGCGCCGTGGCCAGATGAAGCCGCGGTCGCGCAGGCGGCGGAATCCACGGGTATTGATATTGCCAAAGGGCGCGAATGGTGGTCGTTTCGTCCATTGGCGGCTTTCGGGCCGCCGGTGGTGAAGGATGAAGCGTGGGCGTTGAATGCGGTTGATCGGTTCATACTCGCGAAGCTCGAGTCTGAAAAGGTGGCGCCCGCCGCGCCAGCGGCTAAACACGTTCTCATTCGCCGTGCAACTTTTGATCTTATTGGTTTGCCGCCGGCTCCGGAAGACGTGGAAGCGTTCGTCGCGGACAAGTCACCCGATGCGTTCGCAAAAGTTGTCGAGCGATTGCTTGCATCGCCGCATTATGGCGAACGTTGGGGACGGCACTGGCTCGATGTCGTGCGGTATACGGATTCTTTCGATTCACGCGGAACACCCGCGACCGACCCCGTGAACTCATGGCGATACCGCGACTGGGTCGTGGGCGCGTTGAACCGCGACATGCCATACAACGAATTTATAAAACACCAAATCGCGGGTGATCTGATTCCGGATTCTGCCGCGCCCGGCAGCGGGTTCAATCGCGACGGCGCCATTGCTACCGCGATGCTTGCCATCGGAAATTGGCCGCAGGGCGACGCGGACAAGGAAAAGATGGTGACGGACATCGTCGATGATCAGATCGACGTTGTCACGCGCGGCATCATGGGCGTGACGCTCAGTTGCGCGCGTTGTCACGATCACAAGTTCGATCCTTTCACGACGCAGGATTACTACGGTCTTGCGGGCATATTCTTTAGTTCGCATATCCTGCCGGGACCGGGACAGAAAACCGAAGGTTCGCCGATTCTGCATATACCACTCGCGCCCGTGGCGGAGATTGCGGCGCGCGATGCGCACATCGCGCGGTTGCGTGAGGCGGAAGCCGCGGAAAAGCAGCAGTCCGATGCGTTGCGCGCGATGGCCACTGCGACATTGGTAAAGCAAACCGGGCCGTATCTGCTCGCGGCGTGGGACTTCGCCGAAGCGCGCAAATCGAACCCCGGCATTGACGTGGTCGCGTTCGCGAAAGAACGCGGGCTAAACGATCAGGCGGTAACGCGTTGGTTGAACCAACTTGGGTTAAACCCGTTGCGCGCGCTGCACAATCCCGTGCCGGCAATACAGGGAATCGCGGGTTTGGCTTCGTGGCAGGGCGACGGCGGCATGCCAACAGCAGTGTTCAATACTACGGCGAACGAGGTGACTTACGCGACCATCAAACAACCTGCGCGCAGCGTTGCGGTGCATCCGTCGCCCGCATCGGGGGTGGCCGTGTCATGGACTAGTCCGCTTGCTGGCGCGGTGCTGGTGTTGGGTCGCGCGGCGGACGCCGATCCGACTTGTGGCAATGGCGTGACGTGGCGCATCGAGCGCCGTCACGGTGGAGCGATACAAACTTTGGCAGAAGGAGTCGCAGACAACGCGGGCGCGATAGAGATTGCGCCGGAGGCGCAACCGCTGGGACCTGTCGCCGTCGAGCAAGGCGATTCGATACTGCTAATCATTGAACCCCGCGGCGACTATTCCTGCGACACGACCGTGGTCGAACTCCAGATTACGGATGTGTGCGACACGACGCGCGTGTGGAATTTGAACGCGGATGTGCTCGTTGATCCGTTGCAGGCGAACCCGCATGCAGATGCGATGGGCAATGCGGGCGTTTGGTCGTTTGTCGATCTGTCGAGTCCCGCGGCGCCCGCTGATTCTCCGCTGTCGGTTTGGAACGCCGCGGTGAACGGTGATCAGGCGGCGCGTACACAGGCCGCGGCGTCCGTGCAGGGAAGCATAGACGCGGTCCTCACTGCGCTCTCAAACGAGAATGACGCCAGCAAACTACCCGATGAACCGAACACGCGGTTCTACACATTGCTCGTATCGGACAAGGGCCCGTACTGGATCGATCCGCTGTCGAACACCGCGCCGGAATCGGCGGACGCGCGCGAGAAACTTGTCATTGCGCGAGGGACATTGGCTGGGCTGCGCGCGCAACCGGCGCCCGAATTCGAATTCACGGAGGGAGTGCAGGAAGGGGGTATCCCCAACACGCCGTACGCGGGTATTCAGGATGTCAAGGTTCACAAGCGCGGTAGTTACACGCAACTGGGCGATTCCGTGCCGCGCGGATTTCCCGCGGTGCTGGCGTCCGCGGAGCGCACTCCGGAGATGAAAGGCAGCGGGCGTCTGCAACTTGCGGAGTGGTCGGCAAGCGCGGAGAACCCGCTGACAGCGCGCGTGATCGTGAATCGTATCTGGCAACACCATTTCGGCGAGGGTATCGTGCGCACGCCTGGAAATTTTGGGAAACTGGGCGTGCCGCCGACGCATCCGGAACTGTTGGACTACCTCGCGCAGGAATTTATCCGTTCGGGCTGGTCGCTGAAGACAATGCACAGGTTGATCATGTTGTCAGCGACGTATCAGCAATCGAGCGGGGCCGTGACCGGAAGCGATCCTGAAAACCTGCTGTTCGCGCGGATGAACCGGCGACGACTCGAAGCGGAACCGCTGCGCGACGCGATGCTGGCGGTATCAGGCAAATTGGACCTTTCGGTTGGCGGGCAACCTTTCAAGGACCTGGCAACACCCCGCAGAACGATTTATTTCAGGACCGTGCGCAGCGATCGCACGTCGTACACCATGCTGTTCGATGCCGCCGACCCGACCGCGATCATCGATACACGGACCGAATCGACGGTCGCGCCGCAGGCATTATTTTTGATCAATAATCCATTTGTGCTGGAACAGGCGAAGGCCTTGTCCGAACGCGCATTGACATTTTCCGCGACGGACGACGGCGGCCGAATCGCCCGGTTATACGCCATACTGTTCGCACGCGCGCCGCACGACGAAGAAGTCGCAATCGGCGCGCAATTGATAGATTCCGCCCGCGACGCATTCGCGGAAGATGAAGCGAGAGCGTGGCAGGAGTATTGCCAGATATTGCTGTGTTCGAATGAGTTTGCGTTTGTAGATTAGAAAATTACGCCCGGCGTGGAAGCCGGGCGCTACATTACTTTCTCTCGCTCGAGTTCTTCACCGGGATTTACGAAGGTGTCGGATTCGAGCGCGTATTGTTTGTCGTGAAGCTGCTTGTAACGTCCATCGAGCGCGATGAGTTCGGCATGCGTTCCGCGTTCGACTATTTCACCGCCTTCGAGCACGAGGATTTGATCGGCGCTTCGGATGGTAGACAGGCGATGCGCGATGACAAACGTGGTGCGGCCCTTGCGCAACGCTCGCAAGCCATCCTGGATCATCGCTTCACTTTCGCTATCGAGACTCGATGTGGCTTCGTCCAGAATCAGAATGCTTGGGTTGGCGAGTATCGCGCGCGCGATCGCGACCCGCTGGCGCTGGCCTCCCGAAAGCCGCACACCGCGTTCTCCGACTATCGTGTCGTACCCGTTCTCAAAATGCTGGATGAATTCGTCGCAATGCGCAATCTTGCTGACCCGCACGATTTCGTCGCGCGTTGCGCCGGGTTTTGAAAACCGGATATTGTCCGATATGGAACCGTCAAACAGGAAATTATCCTGCATCACGATGCCGATGTGCGAACGGTAATCGCGCAGGCGGGTCTCTTGGAGGCTTTGGCCGTCAATGAGTATTCGTCCCGACTTCGGATAGCTGAACGCCATGACCAGCGAAATAAGCGTGCTCTTTCCTGAGCCGCTGGAGCCAACTAAGGCCGTCGTAGTGCCGGCGGGCGCGTGAAAAGATACTCCTTTCAGGACGGGCGTATCGGGTTCGTACTCGAACCACACATCTTCGAAGGAAACCTCGCCGCGGATTTCGCCCATTGGGGTTTTGTGTTCGTCTTCCTGGTCTTCCGTGGGGGTGGCCATGATTTCGTGGATGCGGTCAAGTCCCGCGAATGCTTCACTAATCTGCGTGACAATCGAAGATATCTGCACGACCGGCGCGGCGACGAGTCCCGTGAAAAAGATGTACATGACAAAATCGCCCAGCGTCATCTGGCCGGAAATCAATGAGCGACCGCCCACGAGAATCATGATAACGCCGATGATGCCGACTAGCGCCGTTGCAACCGCGGTAGTGCTGGACACGCCGACCATCGTGCTGGCGATGTTGCGCAGAAGCCGGTGCGCGCCGTGGGTGAAAACCAGTTGCTCGCGCTTTTCCGCGGTGTACGCCTTGACGATGCGAATGCCGCCAAGCGATTCAGAAAGTCTGCCTGTGACCTCCGCATTGATTTCGCCCCGAGTGCGAAACGCGGGTCGAAGCCGTTTGAAAGTCGAGGAAGTGAAGATACCGAAACCCACCAACACTACGAGGGTCAACGAGGTTAGTTTCCAATTGAGCCAGAACAATACGCCAAGCGCGACGCTTGCAGTGAGCAATCCACCGATCAGCAGAACGATCCCAGTGCCGACAAGGTTTCGAATGCCTTCCGCGTCGGTCATGATTCGCGAAATCAGCTCGCCGCTTTTGGTCTTGTCGAAGTAGCGGATGGGCAGGTGCATGATGTGCGCCTGCACGCGGCGGCGCATGTCTGTAATCGCTTTCTGTCCCGCAACACCGACAACAACGGATAATGTAAACGAGGTACCGGCCTGGATGAGCGTCGCAATTCCCGCCGCGACGGCTATCGGCACGAGTAGCTCATCGCGCTTGTTGCCCACAATTTCGTCGATGACAAATTTGGACGAAACCGGCAGAACGAAGCTGGACGCGCGATTGACCACCATCAGACTTGCGCCAAACGCCAAACGACGCCAATGGTCGGCAAGCAACGTGCGCGCGTCGCGCGCGACGCTGGATAGCTTTAGGGGACGCTTTGGGGGTTTTGCCATTTGTTGGACTGTCCTTGGTGATAACTCATTTATGAAACGTTGTACC
>JAWXCN010000158.1:0-7615 GCA_034408725.1 Candidatus Hydrogenedentota bacterium | reverse complement strand
ATATAGGCGATACCGAATTCATCGAGCGCGCGCACGACACGAATCTGGTCTTCGGCTGAGAACTTAATCTGCCGTCCTTGCGCTCCATCGCGAAGGGTGGTGTCGTACAACTCGATTTTTTGTTTCATGGCCGTCGCTTTCTATGCGCGTTGGAGTTGACTACTCGCGGCGCTATGCGCACCGGCGCCGGCATGGGCCAGGCTGGCGCGCGCGGTTAGTGGGATGTCCTGGCCGGACTTGTGGCCAATATTGCGGCATCCACAATGGCGGATTGTATCATAGCGGGCACGAGTTCGTGTCCCTCGGGGAACAGCACGCCAGCCTTCGCGCCTTCGGGTTCAGAGTACACGCGCGCCCCGTTGGGCACGACGCCGGGTCCGCACAATGCGAACGGCACGGGCCCTCCCGCGTGGGTCTTCGTGGATAGCGCGGTGATGTGGTCCGGCGCAACGAGTACGCGAACATCCCCGCGTTTCAATGCGTAATCCAGGCACGGCGCAACGACACGCGAATCAAAATCTTCGAGCGCGCGCAGTTTTAGATCGAGCTTGCCTTCATGCGATGTTTCGTCGGTGGCTTCGATGTGGAGATAAACAAAATCGACCCGGTCGAATGCGGACAACGCCGCGGAGACTTTGCCTTCGTAATTCGTATCGAGATAGCCGGTCGCGCCGGGGACTTCGAGCACTTCAAGTCCAGCGCACACGCCGATGCCGTTCACGAGATCGACAGCGGAGACCACGGCGCCGGAAATTCCGAAGCGGTCGCGGAATGACTGCATGCGGGGTGATACACCTTGACCCCACAGCCATACACTTGTCGGCGCGAGGTCGCCGCGATTGACGCGGGCGCGGGACACCGGGTGGTCGGCCAGAATGGATTGGGACTGCTCCATGATTTCACGCAAAAATGCGCCAGCGGCGCCGGAGGGGAGGTATGGCGCGTATTCCTGGTCGGTAATGTTATGCGGGGGCTCGCATTTGGCTGCGGTCAGGTCAGCCAGGGAAAGATCGCCGGACTGCACCACGCCAAGGTGGCGATAGCTGACACCGGGGTGCAACAGGATGGGATAGTTCTCAAAAGCCCTATTCAGGCTGGGGATGATCGCAGCGGCTTCTTCCGTGGTAATATGGCCAGAGGTAAAGCTGCGCATGCGGCCATCTTCCAGTGTGACCAGATTGCAGCGGAACGCGACTTCGCCGGGTTTGAGAAGAACGCCTTGACGAGCGGCCTCAAGCGGTGCGCGTCCGGTGAACGTTTCGTGCGGGTTATATCCGAACATGGTGAGGTTTCCAATATCGCTGCCCGCAGGGAGGTCATCGGGAATAGGTTTGAACAAGGCGCAGATGCCCAGCCGGGCGATTTCGTCCATCGCCGGGGTCTTCGCGGCCTCCAGCGGCGTGCGACCATCGAGTTCCGGAATTGGAAAGTCGGCCATGCCGTCGCCTAGTAAAACCAGGTATTTCATGGCTCCAGGGCTCCCATTGTTGGTACCGCATACAACGCGAGAGAATACCATACGGAGTGTGCCAAGTCAAGGTATGTACTTGTGAATACAGGGGGTTATGCCGACGGAGACTGTCACCCGCAGCGCGCGTTTTGGCTGCTGGTGGCTGTCCCCGAACCCTCCGCTGTTTGGACGGGCGCGAATAGCATAAGGCCAATTAGATTTTTCACCACGAAGGTACGAAGGTCACAAAGAAGTCCAGGGCGAAGTTTCGATGAATTTGGCATTTTTTTTTGCGGCTATCCCCCGATTCCGAACGGTTCGCCTTGCGGAGCCTTACCGGATAGCGTAATCTATCCACGCGAGAATGGCCCGGGCAGTCTTCGATGGACAAGTTTAGGGATTTTTTATGCTTGATTGCTGGAATGACGAAGCCAAGCGGCTTATGGATCAAGCCGCGGAATTACTCGCTTTGGACGATATTATTCTGACTGACGGGATGATCCAGCAGCTAAAGTTCCACGTGGAACTTATCCAGAAATGGAACCGAATCGTCGGCCTCGTCTCCAAGGGTGACGTAGATAAACTCTGGGAACGCCACGTTGTCGATAGCCTCAGCGTGGCGGCGGTAATTAAACGGATCGGGCTGCACGAAGGCCATCTGCTCGACATCGGCAGCGGTGGGGGATTTCCCGCGATTCCGATCAAAACTGTAATCCCCCGTTTAACCGTGACTATGATAGAGCGTTCTGTTGATAAAGTGGGATTCCTCCGCAAAGTTCTCTCGTCATTATCTCAATCTGGGATATCCGTTTTTCATGGTAATTTCCCGTGTGTAGGTGTAGATTTCACGCCCCAACTAGTTACTGCGAGGGCCGTTGAAAAGCCATATCGATTGCGAAGTCCAATCCTAGGCCTATTGAACTCACGCTCTACACTGATTCTTCAAGCCAACGCACCGCTTCCGCAATGTAAGAACATCAGCGTCCATGACCAATGGAGTCACGGTGGCGCACGACGTTCCCAACTTTGGCTCGTAACAATGGATTAAATTTAGATGGACGAACGTTCGTTTCAACGTGTTCCTGCTTCACTTTTTAGTATTTTTGTGATAGGGGTTCTGATATAGTCAAGCGGGTTAAGCAGTGCGCAATTTCTAGTTCTGTCATGCGCCCATACAGTAGTAACTTGAAGTTTGTGGGATAAAAACGCTATTCCCAAAATAGTTATCCCAAGAAAAATACAGTACCACATGAAATAGAACGCGAAGTAAGCATTGCAATAGCATGTTCGCGGCGGCGGCAATGCGCCGGACGAGTTTTTTCTAAGGGTGCAAGGAATTCAAACTGGAGAGAAAGCTATGCCAAAATATTTTCCGTGGAACTATGATATTGGTCCTCACTGCCAGCTTGCTCTATGGCTTGTTACCTACGATTCTTATCTCGTCGACCAATCCGTATCCGACACAAATCCGAGAGAAAATTCTTGGATCCTCAATAGGATCTACTCAAATCCACTATGGGCCGGAGTCAATGAAAGTTTGCTTCGAATGATCCTCGAGCGGCTACCACAGGCCGCGAAGTTTCCGACCGACGGCATAATGCAGGATCCCTTGGCGCCGCCAAAACCAAAGCTGATTACAGCGGCCAAAAAAGCCGGCGTAGAGGATGCGATCAATCGATTCAAAAATAATACAACAATTACCGCGCAACATGCGCAAACGCTTCATAGCCTTTTAAGAACGAGCAGAAACTCGCTTGAACCTGAAACTCTTGAGTTGCTGACCGACCTCGACAATCATTCTTTCTATTTCCCAACCAACTACGCGCCGCCTTCGGCGCTCGCCGAGCGCCAAGATTTATTATTGGCTCCTGCGCCGACAACAAACGACATATGGGACACAAATATCGCAATCGACGATACTCTAACCACCACTAGGAAACTCGGAGTTTTAACTTTTGAGGAGCTCTTTCGGTATCGACTGAAGAATATTTACCGGGGATCCACGGAAGTGTTTTCCAAGTTTACGACCGCTAAGACTTCCGGAATACTACGTCGCAGCCTTGAAACCCCGCTTAAGGGAGATCCAACAACGGATGAGGCTCGATACGAGGAGATGCAGTCAGGTAATCGAAAGTGTTGTTCATTTGGCGAATGTGTGACTTCGCAGTACCCCGCGGACTATTGCGAACAAGACCCGGCCGGATTTTGTAATTCGATGAGTGACCCGTGCCACACGTAGCGAGCGGACGGCGGGGGGACAGGTATGCGTAATTTTTCCCAAAGATTTCGCGCAAGTAACCGATCGCCCTCGTTACGCGCAATTCAGTATTGCTCATGGGTTGTGTTGGCGTGCGGGGCGCATGCGCAAATCAGTATTCAGGCGGAGGTGCGCGACTTACCCGTGTTGCCAACTCCGGAAATTTTCGCGCCTGCTTTGAAAGCCGCCTTAGACGCTGATGTGCTTTTTCGTGGGCTATCTGAAGCTTCTGGTGATGCAATTTATCAGGTGCCCGAGGGGCGCAGCGCTGAAGCGGCAATCGCATCGTTTGTCGGAATCGATTATGTGCGTGCCCCAAAACTCGCTCCTACTTTGGATACCATTACGTCGAAACTCCTTGTAATGACATCAGACTTTTCCAAACTGCCCACAGGATCGATAGCGGGCTTCCCAATCCTACACACCAATCTGGAAGGCGGGTACGTCGTATTACGCACGCCCGACGCGATCAGTCCTGCAAATCTCGCCGCAATAAGGTCAACTCCAGGTGTCAAACACGTCCAGCCCGATTACCGTTACCAGCTACACGCTGACCTGAGCCCTAACGATCTCTATTTTGCACAAGCCGATTTATGGGGACTTAGAACGATCGGAGCAACCAAGGCTTGGTCCAAGATTCACGACGCCAAAGGCATTATAATTGCGTTTTTGGATACGGGAGTTGCCTACGACCATCCCGATCTGCGCGACAACATGTGGGATGGAGCGTCTAAACATGGATTCGACTTTGGAAACAATGATTCTGACCCGATGGATGATCGCGGACACGGAACAGCATGTGCAGGAATCGCCGCCGCAACTGGAAATAATGAGCGCGGCGTGACCGGTGTAGCGTGGCGCACAAAGATTATGGCTTTGAAAGTCTACAAAGATGGCGAAGATACAGCCAGCGATGATGCCATAATTCGCGCCATTGACTATGCCATACAGCACGGCGCCAAAATCTTAAATTGTAGTTTCGGTTGTCCAAACCGATCGAGCGCCCTGCGCGCCGCAATGCACCGCGCCGAACTTGCCGGGGTGCTGGTCGTAGTTGCAGCGGGAAACGAAGGGCTGAACTTGGACAATTCGCCTGAGTACCCCGCAGCTTTCGATGCACCCAATATTATTGCTGTCGCAGCGCTTGAAGACGCACACCGACTGGCTCCGGACAGCAACTACAGCATTCAATCCGTGCATCTGGCCGCACCCGGTACTGGAATTCTAACGACACATTTTGCAAGCCGAGACTACCAACAATTCAGCGGCACGTCAATGGCAGCACCGTTTGTAACTGGGGCCGCAGCGCTGGTGTGGGCAGCGTACCCCAACAACAGCGTTGGGGAAACAAAGGGTATGTTGCTTGAGCATGCTCTTCCAGTAAACGGTCTAGCTGAAAAGGTTCTAAATTCCGGTTCATTGCACATTGGATTTTTGGAATCTGCACCGGCGCCATAACCGTAGTGAACTTGCGGTACTTCACTTTTCACAGAGATTAATGGTACGTCCGGTTGACGCTTTCACCGCCCTTCACTCAGCCGCTCGACCATCCGCTTGATTCCGCCTAGCGTCATGTCTTCCATCGAAAAGATTTTGCGGATGCGGTTTAGCGTGTAGCCGCCGTAGGCGTTGGGCCAGTAGTTTTTTTGGATGGGGTTTAGCCAGACGGTGTGTTTGAAGCGCTCTGCTATGCGTTGCAACCAGTATGCGCTGGGGCGGGCTTCGCGGGCGTAGTGGTAAAGCGAGCCGTGGGGTGAATCGAGTTCTTCCGGGGCCATGGTGGCGTCGCCGAAGATGACGATGCGCGTGTCGGGGTTCCGTTGGAGGAGTTGTTCGGTCGCGAATTTTTTGGTGCGGCGGAAATCCACATACACGTGTTGATAGACCGTGTTGTGGAAGTATAGCGTGCTCATGTCCTCGAACCGTTCGTGCATTTTTTTGAAGAGCAGGCGCGTGAGCTGAATGAATGGGTCCATCGAATAGCCGCCGTTGTCGATGAGCAGGACGAGGCTCATGCGGTCGCGCTCTTCGCGTTCGAACACGAGATCGATCTCGCCGCCGTTTTGCGCCGTGCGCCGGATGGTTTCGTCGAGATTGAGTTCGGCGTATGGCCCGACATTTTTCATGTGCTTCATCGACTCAAGTGCCTGCCGGATGTTTTCCGCGCGGACTTTGGTGTCGTCAGCATAGGAGAGGTAGCGGCGGTCCGCGATGACGCCGATGGCGCTGCGGTTGCGGGATTCGCCTTCCACCCGGATGCCGCGTTCGGCGTTGCCGGAATGTCCGAACGGCGAGTTGCCGCCTTGACCCACCCATTTGCTGCCGCCTTCGTGCGCTTCCATTTGTTCGCGAAGCGTGTCCCAGAACTTTTGCATGAGCTCGTCCGCTGACATCGTGTAGACCGCGCGTTCGGGGAGTTTACCGTCCGCGATTTGTTGCGCGAGCCAATCCTTGAACGCTTTGGTGCGCAACAGGTCCAAATCACCTTCCGCGACCGCGGGTATGTCAATGCCAAAAAAGTATAGGGAAAATGCGCGTTCAAACGCGTCGAGGTGTTCCTTGCGGCGGACGAAAGTGAGTTTTGCGAGAACGAACAGATCATCGAGTGAATTGACGAGGCCGAGGTCGAACCCGCGATTCAGATCAAGCAGGTCTTTTGGACTTACGGGCACGCCGTAGGAGCGGAGGAGATATAGGAAGTCTGTGAAGAGGGCGGTGGAGTATGTTGTTGTGTTTGCGGACATGTCAGTTTTCGTGAGAATCACATCCCCCTAAATCCCCCTTCAAAGGGGGACTTAAGAGTGCAAACCATAGTTGTTAGCGTAATCTCTATGAGGCGCCAATAACCGCCGACATACCCTCTTGTAAGTCCCCCTTTGAAGGGGGATTTAGGGGGATGTGGCGATGCAGTACAACCCACCCGATAATATTTATCAAATTCAACGCACTACAATCCGCAACCGTTACAACGCCGCGATTCGTTTGGCCAGTTGTTTGGCGAGGCCCTCGGCGATTTTTGGTTTTTCGTGTTGCACCATGATTCGGATAATCGGCTCGGTGCCGGATGGACGAATAACAATCCGACCCGTGCCGACGAGTTCTTCCTCTGCCGCCATTCTTACCGTATCAAGCGCTTCCTTGCTCGGGACCGCTTTTCCATTTAATGGCACAGTCTGATGCGCTTCCGGCATGGCCTGATAAACCGTGGCCAGACTTGAGAGCGGTTGGTCGCGACGAATTATCGTGGCCAACACTTGCAGTGCGGCGATGAGTGCGTCGCCGGTGACATTATGTTCGAGCATGAGCATGTGCCCGGAGGACTCACCGCCGAGGGTGAGGCGATGTTCGCGCATGGCCTCCATCACAAACCGATCACCCACCTTAGTCCAAATGACACTCCCGCCGTGCGCTTCGATGGTTCGCGCCAGTCCGCCATTCGCCATGATATTCGTGGCAATGGCCTTGCCCGGCAATGCGTCGCGCTCGAGCATGTCCACGCCGAGAATCGCCAACAGCGCATTGCCGTCAAGCAATCGCCCGTCGCCATCCGCCATGACGATGCGATCACCGTCACCGTCAAACGCGATGCCGAGGTCCGCACGCTCGCGAATAACCGTAGCGCGCATCTCTTCGGGATGCACCGAACCGCAGTTCTCATTGATGTTCCGGCCATTCGGATTATTGTGAATGGGAATGACGTCCGCGCCCAATTCCGCGAAGGTAAAATGTCCAGCGCGATACGACGCGCCGTTCGCAGTATCGACGACGATTTTCAGCCCGTCCAGCCGCATGCCTTTTGGGAATGTAGCTTTCGCGAATTCGATGTAGCGCCCCACGGCGTCGTCGATGCGCCGGGCCGTGCCTATTTCGGTCGCGGTAGGGCGCAGGTTATCGATCTCGCCTGTGGT